>JANMCI010000047.1:0-8297 GCA_031361245.1 Rhodobacterales bacterium | reverse complement strand
CGCCGCTATACCGCCTTTTCGCTGGAACCCCATGTCTCGCCCACCGGGCGGCAGTTCCTGTGGATCAAGGGTGGCGAGCAGGGGCGCCCGACCCTGCCCGGCACCGACGTCACGGCGAATGTCGAGGGGTACATCTCGGTGACCCCCTTGCGTGCCGATCTGACCGCCCATGACCGTCTGGCCGAACTGGAGGCGAGGCTGCAATGAGCGACGAAACTGCCTCCGGTGCCGACGACGCAGGGGAGCCCGGCGCAGCCGACGATCCGTCCGAGCGCAAGATGCGCTTTCTCTATGCCCTGCGCTCGCGCGGGGTTACCGACGCGCGGGTGCTGACGGCGATGGAAAAGATCGACCGCGGCGCCTTTGTGCGCGGCCTGTTCGCCGACCGCGCCTATGAGGACATGCCGCTGCCGATTTCCTGCGGCCAGACCATCAGCCAGCCCTCGGTCGTCGGCCTGATGACGCAGGCGCTGAACGTCCAGCCGCGCGACACCGTGCTGGAGGTTGGCACCGGCTCTGGCTATCAGGCCGCGATCCTCAGCCAGCTTGCCCGCCGCGTCTATACCGTGGACCGCCACCGCCGTCTGGTGCGCGAGGCGCTTGACGTTTTTCGCGACCTCGGGCTGGTCAACATCACCGCCTTTACCGCCGATGGCAGCCATGGTCTGCCCGAACAGGCACCGTTTGACCGCATCATCGTTACCGCCGCAGCCGAAGATCCGCCGGGTCCCCTCTTGGCGCAGCTGAAGTTGGGCGGTATCATGGTGTTGCCGGTGGGTCAGTCCGATGCGGTGCAAAGTCTGATCAAGGTGACGCGGCTGGAAAGCGGCTATCACTACGAAGAGCTTCGTCCGGTGCGTTTCGTGCCGCTGGTCGAGGGCTTGGGAACGGAATAGTGGGGCGCCGGGATCAACCGGCAGCCAATGGGTTGGGACTAGGGGCGTTGATGCGGGTTCTGGGTTTGGGTGGTGCAACTGGTGGCCGCAATCGTCGTATTGCGCCCGCTTTGATGATGTCGGGCATGGTGGTGGCGCTGCTGTCGGGGTGCAGCTCTGACCGCGCGCTTGACTGGGACCTTCGCAACAACGACAGCTCGACCGCAACCGCCGTCGAGCGTGCGACCGCGGCCCGGCCAGAGCCCGACGCCAATGGCATCATCTCTTATCCCGGCTATCAGGTCGTGGTGGCACGGCGCGGCGACACCGTGGCCGCGCTGGCAGCACGGGTCGGCCTGTCGGGGGAACAGCTCGCCTCGTTCAACGCGCTGCGGCCGGACAATCCGCTGCGTGCCGGCGAAGTGCTGGCCCTGCCGGTGCGGGTGGCGGCAAGCCCGGTGGCGACGTCGGGCGGGGTGATGCCCGCGCCGGGCGGTCTGGATGTCTCGACCATCGCCACCACAGCGCTGGACCGGGTTGATGGCGCCACGGTGGCAGCACCGTCCGTGCCGTTCTCGACCAAAT
The DNA here is from genome assembly GCA_031361245.1 of Rhodobacterales bacterium. GTDB lineage: Bacteria > Pseudomonadota > Alphaproteobacteria > Rhodobacterales > Rhodobacteraceae > Stagnihabitans. The sequence goes on along the minus strand of JANMCI010000047.1, from coordinate 6,837 downwards.
CCTCGGGCCCGGTTCCGGTGCGCTATCAGGTTCAGCGCGGCGAGACCGCCTTTACCATCGCAAGGGCTTTCGGCATTTCCGCCAAGGCGCTGGCCGACTGGAACGGGCTTGGCCCCGATCTTGCGGTGCGCGAGGGGCAATACCTGATCATTCCGACGGCACAGGACGCAGCCCGCCTGCCCTCCGCCGTAGATGACGCCACCCTGCCCGGTGAAAGCTCGCCCCTGGCCGAACCGCCCTCGGCCAGCCAGCCCATGCCCGACGAGCAAACGCCGACCGCGGCGCAGGTTGCGGCCTCCCTGCCCGCCTCGCCCAACCTCGCGACCCAGCGCACCGCGTCGTCGGCGGCCAGGTTCCTGATGCCGGTCGATGGCAGCATCACCCGCGCCTACAAGAAAAAGGTCAACGACGGCATCGACATCGCCGCCACCGCCGGGGCGCCGGTCAAGGCCGCGGCCGACGGTGTGGTTGCCGCCGTGACCAAGGACCCGTCGGGCAATACCATCCTTGTGCTCAAGCATGCGGGCGGGCTTCTGACCGTCTATACCGGGATCGGCAACGTGAGCGTGGCGCAGGGCGCGTCGGTCGCCCGGGGCCAGACCATCGCCAAGGCCGCCGGCGGCACCGTGCATTTCGAGGTGCGTCAGGGGGTCACGTCGGTCGATCCGCTGCCCTATCTGCAATAAAGCCCTTTGCCTTTGATCCAGGGAACCGGATCAAAGGCCAAACGCCCCCGGCGCGGTCACAGCGCCGGACCCGGCACCAGTTTCGAGCCATCGGAAAAGCGCGACAGCCGAAAGCGGCTCAGATCGTGGCCCGGCGCGTTGCCCGCCACCAGATCGGCCACCACCCGTCCCAATCCGGGCCCGATGCCAAAGCCATGGCCGCTGAGGCCGGTGGCGATCACCAGCCCCGGCACCGCCGCCACCCGGTCGATCACCGGCACCACGTCGGGCATGGTGTCGATAATCCCGGCCCAAGCGGTTCTGATCGCTGGCCGGCCCAGATCGGGAAAGGCGGCGGCAAAGTCGTCCTGCACCTTGCCCAGGAATTTCAGGTTGGGCCTGGGGTTCAGGATGCGCATCCGCTCGAACGGGCTGACCTCGTCGCCCGACCAGTGCCGCACGGTGCCCCAGCCGTCGGGATAGTCCGCAGGTGCGCGGGCATGAAAGCGCGTCGATCTGAAATCCCGTTTTAGAACAGCAAGATAATGGCCGATGTTGCGAAAGGCGTCCGGGCCGATGAAATAGTCGTGCCGCCCCCCCGGCGCGATGGTATACCCACCATCCGCCCGCCTGCGCAGCCCCATCCGGTCGTCCGACATGCAGCCCTGAAAGACCTCGGGCATCGGTTCGGTCTGCGCCACCGACGCCACCACCGACAGCTGCGGCAAGTTGACCCCCTCGGCCCGCAGGAACAGCGAGGACCACGCCCCGCCCGCCACCACGACCTGATCGCAGGCGATGCGCCCCCGTTCGGTCACCACGCCCGCCACCCGGCCTGCCGCAATATCCAGCCGCCGAACCGCGCAGTCCTCGACAATCACCGCACCGCGCCGCACCGCCCCTGCGGCCAGCAAGGGCACGGCGACCCACGGCTCGGCCTGAGCATCGCTTGCGGTGAAAAGCCCGCCCACCCATTGCACCGAGGCTTGGGGCAAGCGGCCATAGATCTGCGTCGTCGACTGCAGCCGCACGTCCAGCCCCTGCGCCCGGGCCTCGATCATCCACTCCTCAAAGCCGAACATCTCGCCATGATCGCGCGCCAGATACATCACGCCATGGCTTTGAAAGCCCAGACCCGGCATCTCGTCGGCCAGCGCGGCCCAGATCCGGCGGCTTTCCATCATGATCGGCAGCTCGGCAAAGTCGCGGCCCTGCTGGCGGATCCAGCCCCAGTTGCGGCTGGACTGCTCACCCGCCACCCGGCCCTTTTCGCACACGACCACCGCCAGCCCGCGCTCGGCCAGATGCCATGCCGTCATCACCCCCATGATGCCGCCCCCCAGCACCACGACATCCGTCCGCTCTGGCAGCGGGCCGGGATAAGCCAGCGGCGTTGCGTCATGAATGGGAAAGCCCGTCACGCCAGTTCCTCCAGCAAACGTTCCATACTTGCTGGCCCGCGTTGGTCTCAGAGATCTGGCGATAGTCGTCGACTTGACGGCCCTGTGCAATATCCCGCGGCTGATAAATCTGGGTGGACAGCCGCCCTGTCACATCGTGATATGGCTGGGATGCGGGGCGATCAATTGGCCCCTTTGGCGAGGTTGGAAAAATGCTTGAAGTCGGACAGATCGTGACGCCTGACCACTGCCGGGCCGTCAAGGGGCTGGTGCTGGAATTCGTGGCCTTCGGCCTATACGCAGGACCCGGATGCGCAATCGGCCCCGACCTTCACGGATCTGGAGGCGGAGCTTGACGGCCTTCCCGGAATCTACGGCCCGCCAACCGGCAGTTTCCTGTTGGCGACGGTCGACGACAAGCCCGTCGGATGCGTCGCCTTTCGCGAAAAAGACCGCGACACGGTTGAGCTGAAACGGATGTATGTCCGCCCCGATCAGCGCGGACGCGGCGTCGGGCTGAAACTCGTGCAGGACCTGATCGCGGTGGCGCGTGCCCAAGGCCGCAAGCGCATTGTGCTCGACAGCTATCACACCATGACAGGGGCGCATAAGATTTACCGCGCCGTGGGGTTTCAGGATGTCGCACCGCCCGACGACTTCCCGAAGACCTGGGAGGGTCGCGTCGTTTTCATGGAAATGGCGTTGGCATAACTCCCTGCGGCCGAAATTATGACGCGCCGTCAGGTTGGCCATGCCTGCCACCCCATATCTGGTGGCAATGTCCGGCCCACCGACCGGGGCTTGTCTATATCTGGCAATTTGTAGCGCGAACCTGCCATTCTGACGACAGGACAGGCTGGAATGCGCATCAGAATCAGGATTGATAGCTGAACCAAAATGCTGAACACTTCAAAGTCCAAGGGGTGCGCCAGACATTCCGGCTAATTAAGAATAATAAAAACAACGACATGGGAGAATTCGATGCCAGATGGGGGCCCAAACTGGGCCAATGCTGTGCTGGACGTGAAGGACCTTACGACCGTTTTCCGCATGCGTTCCGGCGAGAACCATGCGGTCAATGCCGTCAGCTTTCACTTGGCGCGCGGCGAACTTCTGGGGGTTGTCGGCGAAAGCGGCTCGGGAAAGTCGGTGACGATGATGTCGCTGATCGGGCTGTTGCCCTCGCCGCCGGCCGAGGTGCGCGGCGGTCAGGTCCTGCTCGGCGGGCGCGATCTGCTCAAGATCACCGATGACGAGTTGCGCGATGTGCGCGGCGCCAAGGTCGGCTTCATCTTTCAGGACCCGATGACCAGCCTTAACCCGGTGTTCACCGTGGGCAACCAGATCATGGAACCGCTGATCCGTCACATGGGCCTGACCAAGGCTCAGGCGCGGGCGCGGGCGGCCGAACTTTTGGAGCTGGTGGGCATTTCGGATGCCCAGACCCGGCTTGACAGCTATCCCCATCAGTTTTCGGGCGGAATGCGCCAGCGGGTGATGATCGCCATCGCGCTGTCCTGCGACCCCGATGTGCTGATCGCGGATGAGCCGACGACGGCGCTGGACGTCACCATTCAGGCCCAGATCCTGGAGCTGATCAAAGAGTTGCGCCGCAAGCTCGGCATGGCGATCATCTGGATCACCCATGATCTGGGGGTGATCGCGGCCATCGCGGACCGGGTGATGGTGATGTATGGCGGTCAGGTGGTCGAACAGGCTCCGGTCAAGGAGCTGTTCGCCAACCCGCAGCACCCCTATACGCGCGCCCTCTTGAAAACCATTCCGTCGCTGCACGGCCAGCGCGCCGCGCGGTTGCAGGTCATCGAAGGCCAGCCGCCGATCATCACCGCCCCCCCCAGCGCCTGCGCCTTCCGCGACCGCTGTGCGCACCGCTTTGAGCGGTGCGACCGGGAAAATCCGCTGCGCCGCCCGGTGGACCGGCACCCGGTCGGGCACGGCCATGACGTGGCCTGCCACTGGACGCCGGAGGGTGCCGATGTTTGACCGTGCCCCCGCCCAGCCGCTGGTCAAGGTCCGCGACCTCAGGATGTATTTCCCGATCTACACCGGTGTCCTGCGCCGCCACACCGGCGATGTGAAGGCCGTGGACGGGGTCAGCTTTGACATCGCGCAAGGCGAGACGCTGGGTCTTGTCGGCGAAAGTGGCTGCGGCAAATCGACGGTGGGCCGGGCGCTGCTCAGGCTTTACGAACTGACCGGCGGCTCGGTCGTGATCGACGGCGAGGACATCGCGACCCTGGCGCCCGAGGCGTTGCGCCGCAAGCGTCCGACCATGCAGATGGTGTTTCAGGACCCGCAGGCCAGCCTCAACCCGCGGATGACCCTGGCCGAGATTGTCGGCGAGCCCCTGATCGAACATGCCAATTTGCCCAGCGACGCGCGGCTGGCGCGGATTTATGAACTGATGGATCAGGTCGGTCTGAACCGCCGCTTTGCCAACCGCTTTCCGCACGAGTTTTCCGGCGGCCAGCGCCAGCGCATCGGAATTGCGCGGGCCTTGGCGCTGAACCCCAAATTCATCGTCTGCGATGAACCGATCGCGGCACTGGATGTGTCCATTCAGGCGCAAGTGGTTAATTTGCTTGAGGATTTGCAGGACAACCTTGGTCTGACCTATCTGTTCATCTCCCACGATCTGTCGATGGTGCGCCACATCGCCGACCGGGTGGCCGTGATGTATCTGGGCCGCATCGCCGAGCTTTCGCCCCGCGACGCGCTTTATGACCGCCCGCTGCACCCCTATGCCGAGGCGCTGTTGTCGGCGGTGAACGAACCGGACCCCGCCCTTGCGCGCCGCCAGCGCATCATCCTGCAGGGCGACGTGCCCTCGCCCGCCCACCCGCCCAAGGGCTGCAATTTCAGCACGCGCTGCCCCAAGGCCTTTGCGCGCTGCCATCTTGAAAAACCGCAATTGACCGAGGTCGAGCCGGGGCGCCAGGTCGCCTGCTTCCTCTACTCCGACACAACAGCGCAGGCCGGATCAACCGGCCGACCCGGGGCTAACGAGTACAACCAACAAGGAGTGACTTGAATGAAACTAAAAAGAGCCCTTCTGGGGGCAGCCTGCGCCTTCGCCTTGGCGCCAGCCGCCCATGCCGATCGCGGCACCGACGGCGAGGTCAAGCTGACCTTCCCGCAGGCCGTGTCCCTGATGAACCCCTATCTGTCGGCCGGCACCAAGGATGTTTATGGCGCCTCGCTGGTGCTGGAACCGATGGCCGGTTTCGACGATCAGGGCGTGCTGGTCGCCAAGCTGGCGGCCGAGATTCCGACGCTGGAAAACGGCGGGATCTCGGAAGATCTGACCTCGATCACCTGGAAGCTGATCCCGGGCCTGATGTGGTCCGATGGCACCGCGGTCACGGCAGAGGACGCTGTCTTCTCGGCGGCCTATTGCATGGACCCGGCCGGTGGCTGCGCTCAGGCGACGAAATATGACGGCGTGGCAAAGGTCGAGGCGGTCGATGCCAGCACGGTCAAGGTGACCTTCACCGGGCCCAAACCCAATCCCTATACCGCCTTTGTCGGCGCTCAGGCGCCGCTGATCCAGAAGGCGCAGTTCGCCGCCTGCCTCGGTGCCGCGGCCCCGACCTGCACCGATCAGAACAACATGCCGATCGGCACCGGCCCGTTCCGCGTCACCGGCTTTACCGTGAACGACACGGTCAGCTTCGAGGCCAACCCGAACTACCGCGACCCGGCCAAGCCCGCCTTTGCCACCGCCGTGATCAAGGGCGGCGGCGATGCCGAAGGCTCGGCCCGCGCGGTGATGGAGACCGGCGAGTTCGACTACGCCTGGAACACCCAGATCCCGCCGGACAGCCAGGCCGCGATGACCGCCGCTGGCAAGGGCCAGTTCGTGGTCGCCTTCGGCACGCTGGTCGAACGGATCGAGATCAACCTGACCGACCCCTCGGCCGATCTGCCCGATAGCGAGCGTTCGACCCTCAAGCATCCCCATCCGGTCCTGTCGGACATCAAGGTGCGCACCGCCCTGTCCAAGGCCATCGACCGCGCGATCCTGGTCGAAGTTGGCTATGGCGCGGCCGGAGCTCCGACCTGCAACGTCATCCCGGCCCCGGAAGCCTGGGTCGCGGACAACACGGACTGCCTGGCCCAGGACATCGAAGGCGCCAAGGCGCTGCTGGACGAGGCGGGCTGGATGGTCGGCGCTGACGGCATCCGCGAAAAGGACGGCAAAAAGCTGCACATCCTGTATCAGACCACCGTCAACCCGGTCCGTCAGGACTTCCAGGCGCTGATCAAGGATTGGTGGACTGAAATCGGAGTGGATGTCGAACTCAAGGCCGTCGACCCCTCGGTGTTCTTTGGCGGGGATGCGGGCTCGCCCGACACCTACCAGAAGTTCTATGCCGATGTCGAAATGTTCGCCAACAACTCGGACATGCCCGACCCGGAAACCTATCTGGGCCAATACCAGTGCAGCAAGATCCCCTCGCCGGAAAGCCTGTGGCAGGGTGAGAACATGAACCGCTATTGCGACCCGGCCTATGAGGCCAAGTTCGCAGAGCTGACCCAGACCCGTGACATCGCGGCGCGTCAGGCCCTTGCCAAAGAGCTGAACAACATGGTCACCAAGGACACGATGTCCGTGATCCCGCTGGTGCACCGTGGTGCGCTGTCGGCCCATTCGAACACGTTGGGCGGCGTCAAGATCAACGCCTGGGATTCGCAGATGTGGAACATCGCGGACTGGTTCCGCGTCAAGTAACTGGACCCTTTGGGCGGGG
>JANMCI010000046.1:0-11224 GCA_031361245.1 Rhodobacterales bacterium | reverse complement strand
GCTGACCCCGCCCACCTCGCCGGCCAGCACCCGCCCCTCCCCGCCCCAAAGACCGTCTTCGACCCAGACCACCGGCCAGTTCGCCGCCTGCGCCCTCAGCGCACGGTAAGCCGGCATCAGCACCCGCATCTCCCAGCCGTGCGGCGCCAATGCGGCGGGCAACGCCCCCACCACATCGGCCAGACCCCCGGTCTTGATCAGCGGCACACATTCCGACGCCACCGACAGCACTCGCCCCAGGAGCTTCATTTGCTTCCCCATTATCCGTCCAAAAATATCCCACCGGGGTCTGGGGGTGTGAAACCCCCAGGGGCTGCCAAGCCCTCAGCCCTCGGCCTTTTCGCGCGCATCCACCATGCTTTGGGTGATCAGCACAATCCCGCTTTCGGTGCGGCGGAACCATTTGGCATCCACCTCGGGGTCCTTGCCGACAACCAGACCTTCCGGAATGATCACCCCGCGGTCAATCACGCAGTTCTTCAACTCGGCCTTGCGGTTGACCACCACCTGCGGCAGTGCCACCACATGCTCCAGCGACGAAAAGCTGTGTGTCCGGCAACCGGTGAACAGCAACGAGTTGCGCACCTCGGACCCCGAAACGATGCAGTCACCCGACACCAGCGACGACACGGCCATGCCGCGCCGCCCGTCCTGATCATGGATGAACTTGGCCGGCGGGACGATCTCGGAATAGGTCCAGATCGGCCAGGAGCGGTCATAGATGTCCAGCTTCGGCACGAAATCGGTCAGGTCGATATTGGCTTGCCAGAACGCGTCCACCGTCCCGACATCGCGCCAATAGGGCTCGGTCTCCAACCCGGACTTGACACAGCTGTCGGCAAAGCGGTGGGCCATCGCCTTGCCATTCTTCACGATCAGCGGGATCAGGTCGTTGCCGAAGTCATGGCTGGAATTGGGATCCTCGGCATCCTTGATCAGCAGGTCGCGCAGAAAGGCCCAGTCGAACACATAGATACCCATCGAGGCCAGGGCATTGTCCGGATCGCCCGGTATAGCCGGCGGATCCTTGGGCTTTTCCAGAAAGTCGGTGATCTGCATCGTCTTGTCGACGGCCATCACGCCAAAGGCCGTCGCTTCCATCCGCGGGACGGTCAGGCAACCGATCGTGACATCGGCGCCGGAGGAGACATGCTGCTGCAGCATGATCTCGTAATCCATCTTGTAAATGTGGTCGCCCGCCAGAATGACCACATATTTGATGCCATAGCTGTCAACGATGTCGATGTTCTGCGTCACGGCATCGGCCGTGCCCAGATACCACTTGCTTTCGCTGACCCGCTGCGATGCGGGCAGGATGTCGAGGTATTCATTCCGCTCGGCCCGGAAGAAGCCCCAGCCGCGCTGCATGTGGCGGATCAGGGAATGCGCCTTGTATTGGGTGGCAATCGCCATCTTGCGGATGCCCGAGTTCAGGGCGTTTGACAGCGCAAAGTCGATGATCCTGGTCTTGCCGCCGAAATACACCGCCGGTTTGGCCCTGAAATCGGTCAACTCCTTAAGCCGCGATCCGCGCCCGCCGGCCAGAACGAAGGCCATGGCTTGGGTCGAAAGGCGGGCGTTGGGTTTTTGCTGCATGTCATCCTCCCGAGATGCGGCGTCTTACGCCGTAGGTTTGGCAGGCCGGCGGTAAGTCAGGCCTGTAGAAAATAGATTGCCGACAACGGAGGCAAGGTGACAAGTGCAGATTGCCTCTGACCGTGCCAGCTGACGGCCTCGCTGTCCAAGCCCCCAGGATTGCCACGATTTCCCCCGCCGTAAATCGCGGAATCCGAGTTCAGCGCTTCGTGCCAATGGCCCGCCTCCGGCAGGCCGATACGGACCCGGCGTTCGATCGGCGTCATGTTGACCGCCACCACGACCTTCTTGTCGCTTGGCCCCCCCTTGCGCGCCCAGATATAGGTCGAGCCTTCGGCGTCGTTGCCCTCCAGCCATTCAAACCCTTCGGGCCGGGTGTCGTTGCGGTAAAGCGCGGGCGTGTCGCGGTAAAGCCTGTTCAGATCGCGCACCAGCGACTGGACGCCCCGGTGCTCGGCCACGTCCAATTGGTGCCAGTCAAGGCTCTGGTTGTGGTTCCACTCGGCCCCTTGGGCAAATTCGCAGCCCATGAACAACAGCTTCTTGCCCGGATGCCCCCACATGAACCCGTAATAGGCCCGCAGGTTGGCAAATTTTTCCCAGCCATTGCCGGGCATCTTGGCAATCATGCTGCCCTTGCCGTGCACCACTTCGTCATGGCTGATCGGCAGGATGTAATTCTCGCTCCACGCATAGACGAGGCCGAAGGTCATCTGGTGGTGGTGGTGCTTGCGATAGATCGGATCCTTTTGCATGTAGGACAGGGTGTCGTTCATCCACCCCATGTTCCACTTGAACCCGAACCCAAGTCCGCCATGGCTGGCCGGTCGCGACACGCCGGGAAAGGCCGTGCTTTCCTCGGCCACCGTCATGATGCCCGGCACCTCGCCATAAGCCACGATATTGGTGCGCTGCAGCACGGCAATGGCTTCGTAATTCTCGCGCCCGCCGTCCTTGTTGGGAACCCACTCGCCGGCCTGGCGCGAATAATCGCGGTACAGCATCGACGCCACGGCATCGACGCGCAGCCCGTCCAGATGATATTCCTCCAACCAATACAAGGCGTTGGAGATGAGGTAGTTCGACACCTCGGTCCGCCCGTAGTTGAAGATCAGCGTGTTCCAATCCTGATGAAAGCCCTCGCGCGGGTCTTGATGTTCATAAAGCGATGTGCCGTCAAACCGGCCCAGCCCATGCGGATCGGTCGGGAAATGCCCCGGCACCCAGTCCAGCAGAATGCCGACACCCTTGTTGTGCGCCGCCTCGACAAAGGCGCGGAATTCGTTGGGCGTGCCGTGGCGCACTGTCGGCGCGAACAGGCCGACCGGCTGATAGCCCCACGAGCCGTCAAACGGGTATTCCGACACCGGCATCAGTTCGATATGGGTAAAGCCCATGTCGGCCACGTAGTCCACCAGCTGCTCGGCCAGTTCCAGATAGCTCAGCATCCGGTTGCCCGGGGCGCGTTTCCACGACCCCAGATGCACCTCATAGACCGAAATCGGCGCTTCGATGTTCTGCGCCGTGGCCCGCGTTGCCATCCAGTCGCCATCGGCCCAGGTCCGCGGGCGGATGTCGCGCACGACGCTGGCATTGGCGGGCGGATGTTCCGAACCAAAGCCGACCGGATCGGCCTTCAGCGGCATGACCGCGCCGTCTGCGGCACGGATTTCATACTTGTAGCTGATCCCGTCCTTCAGCCCCGGAATGAACGCCTCCCACACCCCGGTAGCCCCGCGCCGCCGCATCGGATGGCGTCGCCCGTCCCAGATGTTGAAATCGCCCACGACCGAGACCCGCTGCGCATTGGGCGCCCAGACCGCGAAATGCACGCCATCCACGCCTTCATGGCTGATCAGATGCGCGCCCAGCACCTGCCAGATGCGCTTGTGCGTGCCCTCACCCAGCAGATATTCGTCCAACTCCCCCAGAACCGGACCAAAACGGAACGCGTCGTCGAACTCCCATTCCGCGCCATGGCCCTTGGCCCGCAGGCGGTAGTCGGTCTTTTTCGGCATTGTTGCCTGAAACAGCCCGTCAAACCCCGCGACCGGCTGGGCCTCCACTGCTTTCGTGCCCTTGGGCCCGATCACCGACAGCGTCTCGGCTCCGGGTACAAAGACCGTCACCACCCAGTCCCGGCCCCGCTGATGCTGTCCCAGCACCGAGAACGGGTCGCCATGACGCCCTTCGACAATTGCCTTGGCGGTCGCAGGGTCGAGGGTGGCTGTGGTCATGGCGTCCTCACAAGGCTGAAGGGATGTTCCAGATGTCACGCATATAGCTTCTGATGGTCCTGTCGGACGAAAAGAACCCGGATCGAGCCGTATTCATAGCCGCCATCCTCACCCAGCGATCCCGGTCAGCAAAGGCGCGGTCCACATCGCCCTGAGCCTCATCGTAAGCGGCGAAATCGGCCGCGACGAGGAAATAATCGTGATGCCATATCCGGTGGACCAGACCGTGGTAGCGGTCCGGCTGCGTCGGCGAGAACCGCCCTTCCGAGATCTGCTGCAACACAAGCTGCAGCACCGGGCTGGCCTCGATTGCAAGACGCGACTGGTCCGGCATCCCGCGCCGTGCCGCAGCCTCGGCCGTCGTCATGCCGAACAGGAAGAAGTTCTCGTCCCCGACCTCGCGCAGGATCTCGACATTGGCCCCGTCCAGCGTGCCGATCGTGGGCGCGCCGTTCATCATGAACTTCATGTTGCCGGTGCCCGACGCCTCCATCCCCGCGGTCGAGATCTGTTCGCTGAGATCCGCCGCCGGCACCAGATGTTCGGCCATCGAGACGTTGTAGTTGGCCGGATAGACGATCTTCAACAGATCGCCCGTTACCGGGTCATTGTTAACGACGGTCGCCACGTCATTGATAAGGTGGATTATTTCCTTGGCCACCGCATAGCCCGGCGCCGATTTTCCGCCAAAGATCTTGACGCGCGGCACATGGGCCCCTTTGGGGTTTTCGCGCAGCCGGTTCCAATGCGCCACAGTCTGCAGGATGTTCAAGAGCTGGCGCTTGTACTCATGGATGCGCTTGATCTGCACATCGAACAGCGCGTCCGGGCTGACCGTGACACCGGTCTGCGCCTTGATCCATCCCGTCAGCGCCACCTTGTTCTGACGCTTGGCGTTATGGAACTCGGCCCGGAAGGCGGCGTTTTCGATTTGCGGCTCCAGCTCGCGCAGGCGGTCCAGATTGTCCTCCCAGCCCGCGCCGATCTGGTCGGTGATCAGGTCGGCCAAGGGGCGGTTCGACATCTTCAGCCAGCGGCGCGGCGTGACACCATTGGTCTGGTTGATCACCCGCCCGGGATGCAGCTTGTTCAACTCCGGGAACAGATCGGACTTGACCAGATCGGAATGCAGCGCCGAGACGCCATTGACATGCTTGGCCATGATGAAAGCCAACTCACCCATCCGCACTTCGTGATGCTTGACGATTCCGATGTAATGGGGCCGCGAGGGATAGGCCCGGCGATGCCAGCTGTCGATGCGCTCGACGATCTGCATATGCCGGGGCAGGACCATGCCGAATGTGTAGGTCGCCCATTTCTCCAGCGCCTCTGGCAACAACGTGTGGTTGGTATAGCCAAGGCAGGCCTGTGCCGTCGTGATGGCTTCGTCAAAGTCCATGCCATGTTCATCAGCCAGCAGACGAACCAGTTCCGGCCCCGCAATGGCGGGATGGGTGTCGTTCATCTGAATGGCCACGTATTTCGGCAGTGCCTTCAGATCGCTGTGTTTGGCCAGAAAGCGGCGCAGAATGTCCTGCAATGCCGCCGAGGTCAGGAAGAACTCCTGCTTCAGCCGCAACTCCTTGCCCTGATAGGTCGTGTCGTCGGGATAAAGCACCCGGCTCAGCGTCCGCGCCAGAGCCTCGGGCTCGGCGGCAGCGGCATAGTCACCGCGATTGAAACGCTCCAGATCAAAAAGCTTGGTCGATTTGGCGCTCCACAGCCGCAGCGTGTTGGCCCATTTGCCCTGCCACCCGATGACCGGTGTGTCATAGGCGCTGGCAAAGACCGTCTCGCCCGGCATCCAGCGGTCCCGCCCGTCCACTTGCTCCACATGGCCCTTGAATCCGATGGTATAGGCGCTCTCGGGCCGCTCGAATTCCCACGGGTTGCGGTGCAAAAGCCAGTCTTCAGGCATTTCGATCTGATTGCCATTGCTGAACTGCTGGCGGAACAGGCCATGCTCATACCGGATGCCATAGCCATAGCCCGGGCACCCCACGGTCGCCATCGACTCGATGAAACAGGCCGCCAGCCGCCCCAATCCCCCGTTCCCCAAAGCCGCATCCGGCTCGTCCTCGACCACGTTGCGGAAGTCCTGCCCAAAGCTGTCCATCACCTGAATGACGGTGTCTCGCAGGCCCAGATTGACCGTCGCATCCTCCAGAAGACGGCCGATCAGAAACTCCATCGACAGGTAATAGACGCGCTTGCGATCCTCAGCCCAGGTGCGGCGGGTCGAGGCGAACCACGGCTCCACGATCCGGTCGCGCAGCGCAAAGCTCAACGCCATGCGCCAGTCAAAGACCGACGCATTGGGCACGTCCTTGCCCAGGGTCGATTTCAAATGGCGCTGGATGTCTTTCTGCAGTTGGGTCGTGTTCAGAGACAGGTCGTTCAAGGTCATATCCGTTCCGTAAGAGTTCTTATCGCAGGCCTGGCGGTGTTACCGCTAACGTCAAGCGACTTTCTGGCCGGGCCGTTCGGGCGCATCACCTCAAACCGCTTTCATCATAGATAGAGCAGCGTCAAGGCAGCACCCCAACAATCGCAACAATATTGCCAGAATGACACGTCCAAAGCGCTTTGTTTCGCCGATTCCTTCGGCATCGTCAGTTTGCCGACGGCTTTCGCGCTGCAAGGCGTGGCAAATCGGAAGCATCTGTCAGATATGACGACGTATTGATCATTTTACCGGTTTCCTGGTGTTGCCTTCGGCCTTCTGCCCGCCTAAATCTGCGAAATCAAACCTTTCTTCAGCCGCAATACCGGCCATGTCGGGGGGGTATGATCCAAGAACAAGGCAGAATGCCGATCGCACAACGGAGCAGTCAGTTGGTACAGAAGTCCGCCTCCCCCTCGCCCAAGCAGGGGGTCAAGAAACCCGCGCAGCAGCAGCAGGGCCAATCCACCGCCACACCGCAACAATCGGCCGGCGCCCCGGCGATCAAGCCGCAGATCAGGGACTGGGCATCGATCTGAAATCGGTTAGTCTGGCGTCACACCCGTTTCAGATCCCGGACCCGATGACGACACCGATATCCTCGATCCGCAACCTTGGTCCGGCAACCCAGACCAGTTTCGCCAAAGCCGGCATCACCAGCGCCGAAGAGCTTCAGGCCCTTGGCGCCCACGAGTCCTATCGCCGCTGGCTGCTGGCGGGCCTGCCGCCGCATTTCATCGGCTATTACGTCCTGCACATGGGCCTTCAGGGCCGCCCATGGAACGACTGCAAGGGCGATGAGAAAAAGGCATTCCGCGTCAAGTTCGACGCCCTCGTCGCCGAAACCAAGCCGTGGTTCCCGACCGAACTTGAAAAGCACCTCAACGCCCTCGGCATCATCGCCAAGCCGTAGGTCAGGGTATACCCCGACTCTCTTTTTCCAATAGTTACAACAATTTCAATATATTAAGCCGCTTTTCACGCGTGCAAAGCGCATGAGAATGCCCCGACAGCCCGCGCTGCCGGGGCCGAAATCACCCTCAGCCGACCAGTTCAAGGCCCGAGAAGAAGAAGCTGATTTCCCGCGCCGCCGAAGCCGCCGAGTCCGAGCCGTGGACCGAGTTCTCGCCCTTGGACAGCGCGAAATCCTTGCGGATCGTGCCGGCGGCTGCGGCGGCCGGATCGGTCGCCCCCATCACTTCGCGGTTCTTGGCGATGGCGTTCTCACCTTCCAGAACCTGCACGACGACCGGCTCGGACGCCATGAACGCGCACAGCTCGCCGTAAAAGCCGCGCTCCTTGTGCTCGGCATAGAACTCTCCCGCCTGCGCCGGGGTCAGATGGATGCGCTTGGAGGCGACGACGCGCAGGCCTGCATCCTCGAATTTGGCAACGATCTTGCCGGTGAGGTTGCGCTTGGTGGCGTCGGGCTTGATGATCGACAGGGTGCGTTCGGTGGCCATGGTGTTCTCCAGATGAGCGAGCGCGCAACCCTGGTTGCGCGCCGGAATTGATGCGCGGCCCTGCTAGCACGGGGCTTTGAGCTTGAAAAGCAGATAGCATCCCTGTCCTGTGGGAGGAAAGGAGTCCCCATGTCCCGCCCCCCCTTCACCCTCGTCGGCATCGACCACGTCGTCTTTCTCGTTGACGATCTGGCCCGTGCGGTCAGCTGGTATGCCGAGATCCTTGGCTGCGTGCCCGGCTACTCTTACCCTGCCCTTGGTATGGAACAGGTCTGGTGCGGTGCGGCCCTGATCGTGCTGTGGGACACAACCCACCCCGGCGCCGACCTGGCGATTCCCCCGGTGGCGGGGGGGCGCAATGTCGATCACCTCTGCATTGCGACCTCTCCCTTTGCGCCCGCCGACCTGCGCACCCACCTCGCCGCCCACGGCGTCGCCATCGAACGCGAAGCCACCCATGGCGGCGCCCGCGGCATGGGGCACTCGTTCTACATCCGCGACCCTTTCGGCAACAAGCTCGAGCTCAAGGGCCCCGCAGAATACCCCGACGGCCGATGACCCATTATCTGTCGATAAATCTCCCACAGGTCGAGCCAGTGGTTCGCCATTGGTCCGAGACCCAATGGCGAGGCGGGGCGTGAAACCCCGGTTCTGCCGTTGACGCGACCGCAGAGTTAGGGCAAGCGGCACCCCATGCTGAAAATTCAAGACATCACCTATTCCGTCGAAGGCCGCCCGCTGTTTGAAGGCGCCTCCGCCACCATACCCACCGGCCACAAGGTCGGCCTTGTCGGACGCAATGGCGCGGGCAAGACCACGCTCTTCCGGCTGATCAAAAAGGAGCTCGCCCTCGAGGGCGGCGAAATCAGCCTGCCGAGCCGCGCCCGCATCGGCGGTGTGGCCCAAGAGGTACCCTCCTCCTCGACCTCGCTGATCGAAACCGTGCTGGAGGCCGACACCGAACGCGCTTCCCTGATGGCCGAGGCCGAACACGCCCATGACCCCCACCGCATCGCCGAAATTCAGCACCGCCTGAACGACATCGACGCGTGGAGTGCGGAGGGCCGCGCCTCGGCGATCCTCAAGGGTTTGGGCTTTGATGCCGAAGACCAGTTGCGCCCCTGCTCGGACTTCTCCGGCGGATGGCGGATGCGGGTCGCACTTGCCGGGGTGCTGTTCGCGCAGCCCGACTATCTGCTCCTCGACGAACCCACCAACTACCTCGACCTTGAAGGCGCGCTGTGGCTTGAAAGCTATCTGCAGAAATATCCCCACACCGTTCTGATCATCAGCCACGACCGCGGCCTTCTGAACCGCGCCGTGACCGGAATCCTGCATCTGGACAGCAAGAAGCTGACCTACTGGAACGGGCCTTACGATCAGTTCGCGCGTCAGATGTCCGAACGCCGCGCCGTCCTGCAATCCGAGGCGAAAAAGCAGGAGGCCCGCCGCGCCCATCTGCAGAGCTTCGTGGACCGCTTCAAAGCCAAGGCCTCCAAGGCCACGCAGGCCCAATCCCGCGTCAAACAACTTGAAAAGATGGAGACGATCACTGCGCCGGAAGACGCCAAGAAAGTCGTCTTTACCTTCCCCAGGCCTGAAGAGCTGTCGCCCCCTATCATCAACATGGAAAACGTCGCCGTGGGCTATGACGGCCCGCCGGTGCTGCGCAAGCTCAGCCTGCGCATCGACCAGGATGACCGCATCGCCCTGCTGGGGCGCAATGGCGAGGGCAAATCCACCCTCTCCAAACTGCTCGCCGGGAAACTTGGTGCCGCAGAGGGCCGCCTTGTCCAGTCCTCCAAGCTGCGCATCGGTTATTTTGCCCAACATCAGGTGGACGAGCTTCACATCGACGAAACCCCGCTTCAGCACGTCATGCGCCTGCGCCCCGAGGAGGGCCAGCCCCGCCTGCGCGCCCGCCTCGCAGGTTTCGGACTTGGCGCGGATCAGGCCGAAACGGCTGTCGGTCGCCTGTCCGGTGGCCAGAAGGCGCGGCTCTCGCTGCTGCTGGCCACCATCGACGCGCCGCACCTGCTGATCCTTGACGAGCCGACCAACCACCTCGACATGGAAAGCCGCGAGGCCCTTGTCGAGGCGCTCACTGAATATTCCGGCGCCGTAATCCTTGTCAGTCACGACATGCACCTCTTGGGGTTGGTCGCCGACCGCCTCTGGCTCGTCAAAGGCGGCACCGTCACGCCCTATACCGAGGATCTGGACGCTTACCGGCGGATGCTGCTGGCCGGGGACGAAGACGCCAAACCCGTGGCAAAGCCGGTCGAAAAGCCCAAGAAGGCCAGCCGCGACGAAATCCTCGCCCTGCGCGCCGAGGTTCGCAAATGCGAAGACCGGCTGACCAAGCTGAACGACATGCGTGACAAGCTGGCCAAGAAACTGGCCGACCCCGCGCTTTACGAGGACGCCCGCAAGGGCGAGCTGGAAACCTGGAACAAGAAATACGCCGAGGTCATGGACGCCCTCGACAAGGCCGAGGCGATGTGGCTGACCGCGCAGGAAAAGCTGGAAGGGGCCAGCTAGAGCCTGTCTGGTTTACTCGGAAACATCCGCATCGAAAAACGCGTTCGAGCCTTGGCGAGAGGCAGCGGTTTTCGATTCCGTCTAAACCAGACACACGTTAGCCAACGGCAAAGTGCCGCTCGATATTCTCCCATTTCACCCGGCACCAGGCCTCATCTTCCGGCCAGTGCTCGGGCTCCAGATCCATACGTCCCGGCTCTGCCAGGGGCAGCGGTTCTCCCGAAAAGCTCCAGACCCGCCGTTTCGAGGCGGGGAAAGTTGCCAGATGCAGCTGCGACAGCGGGGTCAGTGGCAGGCTGCCTTCAAGGCCCGCGTCATGATCGTACAGCACGAAGACCTTGCCCGAGGCAAGCAGCAGGAACACCAAGATCATCCCATGCTCCGGCTCACGCAGCCGTTTCACCCCCAGCACCGCCTGCGCCTCGTCCAGCACGATCGCCTTTTCCAGATCCGCCGCCATCAGGGCCACATCCGCCGCCCGTGACCGCCCATTGGCCCGCAACCAGCGGATCCCCGAGGCGACCAGCCCCAGCCATACCCCGCCCACCACCACCAGCGTCCCGTAAAAGGTCAGCGCGTTCTCGCGCCAGGCGCCGTCGCGCAGGGGCAGGCCGAACAGGGCCGCGCCCAAGGTCAAAAGGCCCAGCGCCAGCCCACCATAGACCGCCGGACCGATCCCCAGTGCAAAGACCAGCGCGCCCCAGGCCTCCCCCGGTGGCCTTTCTCGACGGGCGGCCATCATGGCCAGCAATTGGCCACGCTCGGCCTCGGTCATCGCGCGTTTCATCTGGTCGTCCTCCCTGCGTCGCAAAACCCGCACAGACCGCGCGCCAAGTCAATTGCGCCGCCGCCGGGCCTGCGCAACACTCCCTTACCCAACCCGAGGCCGCACCCCATGCCCATGCCCTGGACCTTCCGCCAAGCCAGCCGCGAATGGCAGGCCT
>JANMCI010000005.1:0-3830 GCA_031361245.1 Rhodobacterales bacterium | reverse complement strand
TCCACGCCGCTGGCATAGACGATGAGGGCGGCGCCGGTCGCCTTGTCGGGCAACCCGTCCCCCGCCTTGCGGCCAACTTCAACGACCAGCGTGAACACCTGCTGCGGCCGCTTGACCTTTGCCGGTTTGTCCTCGTCCTCCATCATTTGAGCCTTCCTTCCCTTTCGAGCGTCGAAAGAAGGTCAGTAGCGTCTCCTGGCCATGAACTTGAGCCATAGTCCAGTGGCCCGATCCCAATCAAAGTGCCTACTTCGTCGGTGAATCCATTAACATTTGCGATGAAATTGTTAAGTTGCTCTTTGGTCATTTTCCCCAGACTATTTGGGTCGCGTGTGGCTTCCAGATCAGTATGAGCAATTCGTTTGTGACGACCTGGCTTGATTACTCGACCAAAGCAATTGATTTCTTCACCGAGGGAGCGCGCAAGGTCACTGGAAAGGTTATGCCGCGAGAGCTGATCCAAAACGTAACTGACCGAAAGGTTGCTTCTACCGTTCATTGATGCAGGGTCGGTCAAGCGACCAACGTGCAAATGGAAGACTTCGTTCAACCAACCGTTCAAGTCCACAAAGAACTCTCTAGCAGTATTCTTAAGTATCCGGCGCGTTGCGTCGCCACTCTCATAAAGCGTCCGAAATGTAGCGACCAGGTTCGTTAGATTCTCGCATTTAGTGCGAAAATAGACAAAGTCCTTCTCGAACCGATCCATGCCCTAATCCCTGAGCAATTCGTTGATGCCGGTCTTACTGCGGGTCTGGGCGTCGACCTTTTTCACAATCACGGCGCAATAGAGGTTGATCCCCCCTTTGCCCGGCATCGACCCCGCCACCACCACCGAATAGGGCGGCACCTCGCCGTACATCACGGCGCCGGTTTCGCGGTCGACGATCTTGGTGGATTTGCCGATGAAGACGCCCATGCCAAGGACCGAGCCTTCGCGGATGATGCAGCCCTCGACCACTTCGGAGCGGGCGCCGATGAAGCAGTTGTCCTCGATGATGGTGGGTCCCGCTTGCATCGGTTCCAAGACGCCGCCGATGCCGACGCCGCCGGAGAGGTGGACATGCTTGCCGATCTGGGCGCAAGAGCCGACTGTGGCCCAGCCGTCGACCATGGACCCTTCATCGACAAAGGCGCCGACGTTCACGAAGGAGGGCATCAGCACCACGTTCTTGCCGATGAAGGCCGAACGCCGCACGATGGAGCCGGGCACGGCGCGGAAGCCTGCGGCGCGCCACTGGGTCTCGCCCCAGCCGTCGAACTTGGACGGGACCTTGTCCCACCAGGTGGCGGCCCCGTTGCCACCGGGAATGACGGACATGTCATTGAGGCGGAACGACAGCAGCACCGCCTTCTTGGCCCATTGGTTCACATGCCAGTCGGTCCCCCGCTTTTCGGCCACCCGGAGCGTGCCCTGGTCCAGCGCCTGCAACGTGGCGTCCACGGCGTCGCGGACCTCGCCCCCGGTGGACAGGGTGATGCCGTCGCGGGCGTCCCATGCGGCTTCGATGACGGGTTCAAGGGACGAAAGGGTCATGGTGCGGCCTCCGGCTGGTTTGCCGCCCTATAGCGGCAGCGGTCCGGTTAGGCAATCGCCGTGCGGGGCCAGAGCGGACCACCTGGGGCGTCCATATCTGGACACTTTTTTAAATCAAGCAATATCAATGGCTTGTATTTCAAAAATTAACCCGGCCGTAACCTTTGCCGAGGTCAGGAGATCAGGATGTCGGAGGCCACCATCATCCGGCCACCGTCAAGGGTGGCAATCAGGCTCTCGCCGCCCGCGGCGGTGCCGTTGGCGTCCCAGATCAGATCATGGGTGCCCGATGCGGCGCCTTGCCGGAACACGAACTGGGCGTCGGTCCCCACTGCGGTGTCGAGGTGAAAATCGGTGTCAGCGACCGGCCCGCGGGGCAGCACACGGTCCAGAGCCCAGGCCCGGATCGAGATGTGGTCTTCGCCGCTGACAAAATCGACGATCATGTCCTGGGCCTGATCGAGCTGGCCAAAGAGGAAACGGTCAGCACCAAGCCCGCCGCTGAGCGTGTCCGACCCGTCGCCGCCAGCAAGGGCATCGGCCCCGGCACCACCGAAAAGCAGGTCGTCACCCGCCCCGCCGACAAGCCGGTCGATGCCGCCCATGCCATGGCAAGTGTCCTGCCCTGCGCCGCCATAGAAAAGGTCAAGCTTGGCGCCGAGCAGCGCGCTGTCGTCGCCTCGCGCGCCAGAGACGACCCAATGCTCGAACCCGGTCAGTTGCGAGCCGTTGCCGTCGACGCCGTTCGTGCCGATCACCGTCAGGGTCAGCGCCTGATCAAGCAGCAACTGCTGCACGCGCAGCGTGTCGGACCCGGCACCGCCGTCCAGAAAATTCTGCGATCCGGCCAGATAGGCGAGGTAATCATCGCCGGCCTGCCCAAGCGCCGTGTTGGCCCCGGCCCCAAGGAACATCGTGTCGCCCAGAGCCCCGCCAAGCACATAGTCATCGCCCGCTCCGGTCGTGATCACGATCAGCTCGAAGCCGCCAACCGTCAGAAATCCGGTCAGCCCGATCTGGACCCCGGCATCCGACCCGGTCGCCACCGCCACGATCCTGTCATCCGGGGGCAAACCCGAGAAGTTCAGAACCAGCTTGTCCGTCCCGGCCCCGCCATAGACACTTCCATTGCTCGCGGAAAACACCGACACGGTGTCGTCCCCGACCCCGCCGCTGATCACGGGGCTTTGGCCCGAGGAGGCGAGGTCATCGTTTCCCGCGCCGCCAAAGAGGCGGGTCACCTGATCGGACTGGAAGGCGAAGCTGCCAAGCGTGTCATCGCCGTCGCCGCCATAGATCACGTCACCGCCGGAATAGCCCGTGATCGAATCGTTGCCGGCCTCGCCATAGGCCGTGTCATGCCCGCCGTTCATGAAGACATGGTCGTCGCCAAGACCCGCGACGATCATGTCGCGCTGATTGGTGCTTTGGATGAAATCGTCGCCGTCCGTACCGTTGATCACGTTAATGGGCATCTCGACACATCCTCACTCAAATTGGCCGAAACCGGCCCACGGGGAATCAAAATCAGCTCCACAAAGAGGAATCATGCCACGGCACCCGGTCTGGCACCAAGTGAAATCGAACCGCCCGAACTGCGGGCTGGCAGCTTTTGCGGGGTCTATTTGCGCCAGTCCGTGCCGCGCTTGTCGGGGATCTTGCGGTGCATCTTGCCGAAGTTGCGGGCGCGCTGATGGGCCTGATGGATGCTTTCGCTGTTGAAGCGATCCTCGCGCAGCAGCTTTTGCCAGCGGGACAGCCGGTCCGGCTCCAGATCGCCAGCCGCAATGGCGGCCTGCACGGCGCAGCCCGGTTCCACCTCATGCGCGCAATTGGTGAAGCGGCAGGTCAGGGCAAGGGCGGTCAGATCGTCGAACAGCGCGTCGATACCGTCCGAGACATCGGTCAGCTGCAATTCGCGCACACCGGGGGTGTCGATCAGCCAGCCGCCCTCGGCCATCGCCACCAGCGAGCGGGCCGTGGTGGTGTGGCGGCCCTTGGCGTCCCCCTCGCGGATGTCCTGCACCGCCGCGTTGCCGCCGGTCAGGGCGTTGGACAGGGTGGTCTTGCCCACGCCCGAGGACCCAAGCAGCAGCACCGTCCGGCCCTTGCGGCACCATTCGGCCAGTTCGTGGCGAACCTGCCCGGCCTTGGCATTCAGCGCCACCACGGCCAGACCGCGTTGCAGCGCCCGGCCCCTGGCCACGAAGTCGTCGGGGTCGGTCGCGGTGTCGGCCTTGGTCAGGATCAGAACCGGCTCGATCCCGGAACTGGCGCAAAGGACGAGGTAACG
>JANMCI010000560.1:0-1577 GCA_031361245.1 Rhodobacterales bacterium | reverse complement strand
TTCTCAATGGGCCAGGCGTTAACTCTTCTCTGGAGGTGTTGAAAGACTCCGGATTTTACTCAGAAATGATTGCGAACTATTCCTCAATTAGGGGTGCCTTTTCAGTTTTGATAGAACAATGGCAGGACCTTGCGTCGGCTTGGGATGCAAACCAAAGGAACTTCTATTTCCTTGCACTTCGTGTAATTGCCCTTTGTTTCGTCTCGTTCGCCTTTCCTCTAAGAGTAGGCAAATCGATCTTTGAGTTGAGAATTGCTAAGGAGCAAGCGTAGGTCGGGGTTCTCCCCCCATCAGCCCCTTGACACAAACAACCCATAGTTGCACCCTCCGGCAAAACCGGAGGTTCCATGCGCCCCACAGCCCTTGCCGTCTTCACCATCTTCTGCATCGGGCTTCAGGCGGTGGTGGGCCTCTGCCTTGGCCTCTCCAACGGCCTTTCCGAAACCCACAAGACCGTCCTCGTCGGCTTCATCGTGGCCGTCCCTGCGCTGACCCTGCTGATCTTCCTCTACATCCTCGCAAGGGCCGAGCGGGCCGAGGCGGCATGGTATGGCGCGGGTGTGGCAGAGCCTGACCCGGAGCCGCTGGACGCAACGGTTAACTGAGCGTTAAAATCCTGAAACCAAGCCCTTGATCTGAAACGATTTCAAAAAGCGTCCAGATCTGGACGCCCTCAAATCCTATCTCTGGATCGTCACCAGATAATTCGCGAGGTCAATCAGCCGTTGCGGCGTCGGGGTCTGGATGCCGTCCCCGACATCGACCAAAACCGTCGGGCCGTCAAGCAGCGGGCCAAATTCCGGCATCATCGACGGCGCCCCCTGCCCCTTGGTATAGCCCCAGATCTTGCTCATCACCCGCGCCAAGGGAAACGTGCCGCCGTTGCGTGCGGAAAGGCCGGTCAGATCGGCGGGCTTGATCTTCAGCGCCGCCGCCATCGCCCCATTCCCCACCCCCGTCGGCCCATGACAGGGCGCGCACAGATCGGCAAAGTCGCTGGCCCCGGTGGTCGCAGGCGGGCCGGGCGGCACACAGGCAGCCAACGTCAGGGCGGCGGCGGCCATCAGGGCCATGGGCAGAAGAACACGCATCGGAACCTCCCGTTCTTTTCTCACTATGGCCGCTCAGCCCGCGACAACCAAGCCCGCATTCAGCCGCACCACCCGGTCCATCCGGGCGGCAAGCTCCATGTTGTGGGTCGCGATCAGCGCCGACATACCGGTGCCGCGCACCAGCTCCATCAGCGCCCCGAACACCCGGTCCGAGGTGGCAGGGTCCAGATTGCCCGTCGGTTCGTCCGCCAGCAACAGATGCGGCCCGTTGGCGAGGGCGCGGCAAAAGGCGACCCGCTGCTGCTCGCCCCCCGACATCGTGGCCGGCCGGTGATCGGCCCGCTCGGCCACCCCGACGCGGCCCAGCAAGTCCCGCGCCCGCGTTTCGGCGTCGGCCACCGAAACCCCGTTGGCGCGCTGCGGGATCACCACGTTTTCCAGCGCCGAGAACTCCGGCAGCAGGTGGTGGAACTGGTAGATGAAGCCGACCTGCTCGCGCCGTGCCTCGGTCCGCGCCCGGTCGCC
>JANMCI010000532.1:0-9632 GCA_031361245.1 Rhodobacterales bacterium | reverse complement strand
CCGCAGCCCGACACGGGTCAGCACCTCCTCTAGCTCCCCCCGCTCAGGACCGGAGCCCGCAGCATAGCGCGGGGCGTAAAGCTGCCAAAGCGGCTGCACCGTCGGGTCAAAAAGCCCTGCCGTGGCCCCATGAACCCTCGCGCACAGCGCCAGACATTCCAACAGCTCGAACGGCGGCGCCTCCAGCCGCCCGGTGGCATTCAGCACCGACAGCGCCGAGGCCGGACGGTACAGGCTGAAGATATCCTCCAGCCGCCCGATCTCGGCCACCGCGCCGGCAATCACCGCCGGCGCGTCGGGATGATCCAGCCAGATCGCAGCCTCGGCCCCCAGCGCCGTGCCATGCCATTCGGTGATCTGTGCCGCACCGGCCCGCAGCGGCAGCGCCACGGCGGCTGTCAGCGTCAGAAAGCGGCGGCGGGTCAGGGTTGGCATGTCAGCCTCCAGGTTTCGGGGCAAGGGCGCGCAGACGGGCGGCAAAGTCGCCGCCCCCCTCGCCCTCGGGTGCGGCGTCGATCAGCGCTTCTGCCGGGATGTCGGACAGCGCCATGATCTGCCCGCCATGGACCGCCACGAAAGCCTCGGCCTTGGCCCGGTCGCCAAAGGGCACGACCTCGGGCGCATCCATCCCGCCCCTCATGTCGGACCCCACGACAAAGACGGCGGCGTCCACGGCGATCCAGTTCATGGCCCCCGGCTCGGCCCAATTTGCCGCCACCCCCATGTCGCTGACAAAGCTGCCCGTCACGGTGTCGATCTGCTCGGGCAGCCGCAGATAGGCCAGCGCATCGCGGACCTGACTGAAGAACAAGGGCTTGCCAGGAAAGCTCGCCAGATGGATCTGCGCCTTGGGGCCGGGATGCTCCATGATGTTCATCTGGCAGAAATACCCCACCGACTCCTCGGTCATCGCCACCGGCGTTGGGGGTGCCGCCTCTTCCTTGCAGGCGGCCAGCAGGGCCAGAACCATCAAAAACCGCTTCATGGTGTCACCCTTCGGAATGCGGCGGCAGCCAGCCCCAGCGCCAGCACCGGCCATAGCAGAACGGACGTGAGCGAGGCCCAGAGCGGGATCGTCCCTGCCGCCCCGCCCACGCCTGCGGCCGCCGATGTCGCCTCGGACGCCGCCAGATTGTAAAGCCGGAACGCATCGGCCGGGTTGATGAGCAGCGCGACCGGAAACACCCTTGTCGAGAACACCCCGCCATTGTCCGCCACGATGGCCGCCAGAAGGCCCAGATCATAAAGCACGATCACCCCCAGCCAGATGCCGATGGCCAGACCCGCCGCCCCCGAGGGCCGCTTGGCCAGCGCCGAGGCGGCATAGCCCACCCCCAGAAACGTCGCACCCAGCAGCACCGACGACCACAAAAGCCGCCATAGCGCCGGCAACCCCGCCAGCGCGCCCGCATCCACCGCCACCGCCGCCAGCGCCGCGATGCCGTAGCCCACCGCGACCGCCAGCGTCAGGATGCCCAGATGCGCCGCAAGCTTGCCCATCAGCACCTCAAGCCGCGAAATCGGATAGGTCAGCAACAAGGGCAACGTCCCGCGCTCGACCTCGCCAGCCACGGCGTCAAAGGACATCAGCAGCGCCACCAGCGGCACAAGGTAAACCGCCAGCGAAGTCAGGCTTGCCACCACGACCGACAGCCTGTCCGCTCCGATGGTTCCCGTGGCCGACGACCCCGCCGCCGATAACACCAGCGAAAACAGCGCCATCAGCACGATCGAAATGGCAACCCAGCGGTTGCGCAGGGCGATGCGGAACTCGGTCGCGGCGGTGGCAAGGATGCGGTTCATTGCCCGTCCCTCTTGCTGAAATGGCTGTAGATGTCCTCCAGCGACGGCGGCTGCACGTCGATATCGGCGACCATGGGCCCCAGCGCGGTCAACCGCGCCAGCAACTCCAGCTTGCCCGCCTGCCCCGAGGTCAGCGTCAGAACGTCGCCCACCCGGCTCGCCTCGGGCAGGGCCGCGGCCAGCGCCTCGGCCTCTCCGTCCCGCGGGATGACGTGAAACACCACGGGCAGATCGGCCCTGCGGCGCAGATCGGCCAGCGTGCCCTCGGCCACCAGCACGCCACCCGACAGGATCAGGATGCGGTCGGTCCGCGCCTCGACTTCGGTCAAGGCATGCGACGACAGCAGGATCGACGCGCCATCCGCCGCCAGCCCGTCAAGCAGAGCATAGAAATCGCGCCGCGACACGGGATCAAGGCCGCTCGTCGGCTCGTCCAGCACCAGAAGCCGGGGCTTGCCGATCAGGGCTTGCGCCAGCCCGACGCGCTGCCGCATCCCCTTGGAATAGGTGCCGATCCGTCGCCGCGCGGCATGACCCAGACCCACCCGCTCCAGCAATCCCATCGCCAGTGCCGTGCTTTCGCCGCGCAGCGCGAGATAGTGGCGCATCTGTTCCAGCCCGGTCAGCGCAGGATGAAAGGCCACGTTTTCCGGCAGATAGGCCACGTTGCGCCGCGCTTCGGCCGAACCGGGGGCGGCGCCCGTGACCGACAAGGCGCCCGAGTCATACGGGATCAGACCCAGAATGATCTTCATCATCGTGGACTTGCCGGCGCCATTGTGACCCAAGAGCGCGACCCGCTCGCCCGGGGCGACGGTCAGCGACACATCGGACAGCGCGCGCTGCGGCCCGAAAGTCTTAGTCAGACATTGCAGCGTCAGTGTCGGTGTCATGGCTTGGATCTTTCAGCCAGCGGTCACCCACAAGGGCGGCCATGGCGGCGATGTCAGGGGGAATGGCGATGGCGGGGGCCACGGTCAGCGGATGGCTGTCCACCACTCCGCCGGGCAGGAGGGCCGGAAAGGACGACTGGCTCCACCGCACCAGTTGCACGGCGGGGGCACCCATCAGCAGGCTCGCGGCAGGCTGCGACCACAGGATGTGGTCCATCAGGTCATTGGGGTGGAACGGGCTGTCGGCATAGCCGTCGCCATTCAGGTCAAAGACCGGATGGTCCGACCAGAAATTGCCGCGCCCGTCAAAGCTCCATTCGATATGGCGGGTGCCGACGTATTTGACCTGCGTGCGGTTGCCGATGAACGCATTGCCCGCCATCGCATTGCCTTCCGAGCCTGCGGTGAAATGGATGCCGATGTCGCAGCCTTCGAAACGGTTGCCCGCGAAAAGGTCCTTGTTGGCGTCATAGATGAAGGTGCATTTGGTCGCCCCCACCACCAGATTTCCGGCGAAATCGGAATGGTTGGACGCGTTGATCATCAACCCGTGGTCGCGGTCGTGCAGCGACATGTTGCCCGTGACCTTGACGTTGTTGGAAAACATCACGGCAAAGCCGAGGTGATTGCCGATCGAGACATTGTCCGAGATTTCGCTGTCGCGCGTGTACATGTAATGGACCGCAAAGCGCAGGTCGCGAAACAGGTTACCCCGGAAAGTTGCCTTGCTGGAGGTGTTGGAAAAGATGCCGTCGCGCCCCCAGCGGATGTCGTTGCCGATCACCAGCAAGCCGGGGCTTTTCCAGACATAGACCCCGTTGCCGCGCTGGTTCATCCTTGCGGTCTGGCGGCCTTCGATCACGTTGCCGCGCACGGTGCAATCGGTGCAGCCATGGATATCGACGCCGTGAAAATTGTCGGTGATGCGGTTGGCCTCGATGGTGATGTGGGCCGAACCGCGAACGGTCTTGACCGCGGCATCCATCAGCTCGCCCTTCCCGCCCGACCGGGTGATCTTCAGCCCCGTCACGGTGATGTCGCTGCCGCTCAGGGTCAGGACCGTGCCCTTGCCCTGACCGTCCAGCACAGCACCCGGCTCGCCCCGCAACGTCAGGGGGCGGTCGATCACGAATTGGCCGGAATAGGTGCCGGGCGGCAAGATCAGCACATCGCCGGGGGCTGACCCGGCGATGGCGTTTTGCAGGTCTGCCCCGGGCCCAAGGCGCACCTCTGCTGCGGGCGCAGGCAGCGCCAGCAGGCAAAGGGCAAGGGTCAGGGGCAGACGCATGGCTCAGGCCGCCTTTGGTTCGACGAACATCCGCCCGCGCATTTCCATGTGCAGGGCATGGCAGAACCACTGGCAGTAATACCAGTGCACCCCCGGCTGTGTCGCCACAAATGTCACGGACGAGGTCGCCTGCGGCCCGATCTCCATCGCAATGCCGTGGTTGCCCAGGGTAAAGCCGTGAGTCAGGTCGTCGATGTCGTCAAGGTTGGTGACGATCACCGTGACCTCGTCGCCCTGCTTCACGGTAAAGCTGTCCAGCGCAAAGGTCGGCGCCTGACTGGACATATAGACCCTGACCTTGTCGCCGTCGCGGATCACGCTGTCCTGCCAGTCGTCCAGATTGATCCCGTCCGCCTCGGCCTGCTTGCGGGTTTCGGCCCACATCGGGTCTTGCCGGTTCCAGACCGACAACGGGTTCACCTTGGACACTAGGACGGCAATCGCGTCATGCGGTTCGGCAAAGTTCGGGCCGTCATGGACCACCACCATCTTGTCGCCGGAAATGTCGATCAACTGATCGTTTTCCGGCTTCAGCGGCCCCACGTTGATGAACCGGTCCTTGCTGAACTTGCACAGGCATACCAGCCACTTGCCATCGGCATCCAGCGTCTCGCCCATCGAGGTTTTCAGGTGTCCGGGCTGATAGTGCACATCCACCTTGTCCTTGATCGGATCGACCTTTTCGCCGTTATAGGCGCGGACGGCGTCTTCGATGTTCCACTTGACCACCTGACTGTCCAGAAACAACGAGGTGAAGGCATTGCCCTTGCCGTCAAACGCCGTGTGCAGCGGGCCAAGGCCCAACTCCGGTTCTGCCACCACGGCCGAACGCGGGTCGATGTCGCTGGTGAACAGCGCGTCCAGCTTGGTCACGTCGATCACGCTGACGGTTGGCGACAGCTTGCCGCCGATGCACAGGTGCTTCTTGTCCGGCGCCATGTTGCAGCCGTGCGGGTTGTTGGCGATCGGGATATAGCGAGTATAGTTCTTGTTCGACCCCTTCCGCCCGTCGAGGATCTTGCAGCCGTTCAGTTCGGTGAAATCCCCGGCGGCGATGCCCTTTTCGATCTCGGCGATGTTGAACACAACCACATGGTCCATCTCGGACGCCGTCATGTCGGCCTGCGTCATGCCCATTTCGCTGTTGTAGCTGGTCGAGAAGGCCCATTTGCCCTCATAATCCGCATCGGTGTTGTCAAGGTTGCCCGACACCTGCACCTGCCATGCCACCCGGAATGCATCGGCGTCCACGGCGGTGAAGATGTTGGTGTAGGTTGACGGATCGGCCATGGTCGAGCCGTCGTTGTTCAGCGGCGTCTCGTCCTCACCGTTGCAGAACAGATAGTTGGTGCGCGGCCATTTCTGCGGGCGCATCCCGTGGATGCCCTTGGCATTGGGGATCTCCAGCACCTTGTCGGTCTTCATCACGTCGCAGCGGACGCGGGCCACACGGGTGTTGGCCTTGTCGTTGCCATAGAGATAGCGGCCATCGTATTTGCCCTCGGTAAAGGACATGTGGACGTGGTGCAGGTCGCCGTTCTCATGCACCACCTGATTGTTGGCAGCGAGATAGGCCTTGGTCTCTTCGGTCATCGTCTCGTTCAGGATGCGGCGGCTTTCGTTGGTGCGGCCCCAGCCGGTGGCCGAGCAGCGGTTGAACACCGGGATCCGCATCAACTCGCGCATCGAGGGGATGCCGAGGATCCGAATCTCGCCGGTCTGGCCCGAGGACCAGAAGCCATAGTATTCGTCCAGTTGCCCCGGCTCGACCTGCCAGTTGGCCCCTTCGGCCTGTGCGGCGGTGGCGGTCGCCGTGACCCCCGCTGCCCCGGCCAGCATCGCCAGACGCGCGCCGCCAAGGCCCCCCAACAGCGCGGCCCCGCTGGCAGTTGCGCCAAACAATCCCCTCCGGCTGATGCCGGGCTTTGATGTCTCAGACATGTGATGTTCCTTTCAGGTTGGGATGGTTGATCAGATCGCCGGGCATCCGCAGAGGTGCGCCGGCGGTTCCCACTGCGCCGCGCCGCTTAACCTGGCGGATCACAACGGGACATTTCGTCTTGCTTTGATAAAGCACCTGGCAATTCAGGCAGTTCACACACTCGTTCGGGTTGATCTCTCCCGTCGGGTGGATGGCCTGCACCGGGCACTCGTTGGCGCAGGTCTGGCAGGGCGTGCCGCACTCGGAATAGCGCTTCAGCCAGTCGAACATCCGCAGACGCGCCGGGATCGCCAGCGCCGCCCCCAGCGGGCACAGATAGCGGCAATAGAACCGCTCGACGAACAGACCCGCGACCAGCAGCGCCGCGACATAGGCCACGAAAGGCCAGGCCCGGACGAATTTCAGCACGATAGCGGTCTTGAACGGCTCGATCTCGGCATAGTGTTCGGCCTGTTCGATCGACATCAGCGACACACCGAACAGGCCAAGGAAGATCATGTATTTCAGCGGCCACAACCGCTCATGCAGGCCCCACGGCAGGGTCCATTGCGGCACATGCAGCGCGCGCGCCACCCGGTTGGTCAGTTCCTGCAAGGCACCAAAGGGACACAGCCAGCCGCAATAGGCCCCACGCCCCCAGAACAAAAGCGCGGCCGCGAGCGAAAACCACAGGATGAAGGTCAGGGGATCAAGCAGGAAGGCCTGCCACGAGAACCCGTTTACCAGCGCCCCGAACAGCGCCATCAGGTTGACGACCGACAGTTGCGCATTGGCATACCAGCCAAGGAACACCAGCGTCACCGTCAGAAAGGCGATGCGGAACCAGAAGAACGCCCTCGCATTGCGCGTGGCCAGCCCCTGGAAAAAGAACA
The DNA here is from genome assembly GCA_031361245.1 of Rhodobacterales bacterium. GTDB lineage: Bacteria > Pseudomonadota > Alphaproteobacteria > Rhodobacterales > Rhodobacteraceae > Stagnihabitans. The sequence continues at coordinate 2,834 of JANMCI010000532.1, read as the reverse complement.
CCAGCGTCAGCACGGCCAGCATCGCCGCCAGCACCGCAATCTCGACCGTCTTGTCAGCCCAGATCTTCTGCCACAGCGCCGATTGGGCGGCGCTTTCGTCCTGCACCGGGGCGGCGGCCACCGGTTTCACGATGTCGCGCAGGTAGTGCTGCGGCAGTTGATAGCCAAGGTCAAAGGTGATGAAGACCTTTTCGATCGCCGCGACCTGCCGCTGCACCAAAAGCTGGATGCGAAAGGGCTTGGTCGGCTCGAACCCGCTCTCCGCCGGGATGCGGAACAGGTCGGTCTCGGCAAACTCCGGCGCGCCCTTGGCGGCAATGGCCACCAGCCGCTTGTGATCCTTGTCATGGAAGCGGACCGAGATATCGTCCTGCACCAGCACGATACGGTCAAAGATGCCGCCCCGGACATAGCCCGAGCCCTTGAACGAGTACTGCCCCTTGCCCACGATCATCAGCGCCTGATCGCCGGGTTTCAGCCATGTCTGCAGGTTGGCCTGCTCATCCCGGCTCAGCAGTGCCTTGCCGATGGCGGGAACCGAGACGAGGGCCACCTGCATCTCGGTGAAGATGCTGTCGGCGGCGGCGGTTTCCGGTTTCGCCGTGGCGCGCGGGTCGCCAAGGGCCGCAAAGGCCGTGTTGACCTGCCCCACGTCCAGCGACAGACGGCGCAGCGTGCCGTCGCCCTCCATCGCGATCCAGTCGGCAGGGGCGGTGGCGGCGGGATCAATCTCGACCGTGGGGCCGGTGGTGGTTTCCGGGGCCAGCCCACCCAAGCCCAGCATGCGGGCAACCTTGATGCCCGCGCGCAGGATGCTGTCGTCCAGCACCATCACCGTGACCGTGGCCCCCGAGATGATGTTGAGGTCATGCTTGCCGCCCGACGCCGCCTGCGCCACAAGGTCCATGCCGATGTAACCCGCCGCCAGCGCCTTGACCTTGGCCTCCGGTATCCCAATCAGAACAATGGGTTCCGAATGTTTGACCAGCTTGACACCGATGATCACGCCCTGCGGGTCCACGGCAACCATGGTGTGAATGGGTTTGCCCGAATAGCCCGTGGTGCCCACGAAATCCGAGGTGATGAAGGCCCAGCCGATGCCGACCCCGCCCTTCAGCACCGGGGCCACCGCCAGATCACTGCGGACCTGTCCAAAACCATCGGCCCCCGCCACCACATCGCTGGCCGTGATGGTCGGCAGGAACTTTTCCAGCGCCGTCTCGGCCTGCAGCGGAGTGGTCAGGAAAGTGGCCAGGCTCAGCACCAGCAGGGCCATGATCCGGCAAAGGCTGTGGGACGGCAGCATGATCTAGAGACCCCCACACGGCGCGGGGGGCAGCGGCAGTCGTGCAAGGGCTCGGGACTGAAGGCGCATCATGGTGTCCACTTGCACGGCAATGGCCATGGCCCTCCTTGATTTAGATCAATTGAAATATCCTTTTGCGCGGAGAGCTCCCTGCGACCTGCGGTCACGGGTCCATCTGGGGTATTTTCATGGGCGTGAATTCGGGGGATGGTGGGTCATAGGGGGCGAAAGGGCCTGCCATGCACCTGACCAAGTTCAGCGACTATGCCATGCGGGTGCTCATGCTCGCCGCCGCCCGAGGCGACCACCGCCTGACCAACGAGCAAACCGCCGCCACCTTCGACGTTTCGCAGTCCCATCTGAAGAAAGTCGTGCTGACGTTGACCCGCGCCGGTTATCTGCACGGGATCAGGGGCGCAGCGGCGGCTACACCCTTGCCCGCCAGCCGCAAGACATCAATCTCGGCGTCCTTTTGCGGCTGACCGAACCCGATTTCAGCACCTTTGAGTGTTTCGGCCCCGGCGGTACCTGCCCCATCGCCGGCCCCTGTCGCCTGAAGTCGGTGGGTTTCGAGGCCGCCCGCGCCTTTCTGGCCGCCTTCGACAAGGTCACCCTCGCCGATGTCGCGCTGCCCCGCAGCGCCTATGCCCGGCCAGCGCCGCTTCCTGTGTGATCTCAAAGGGGAAAAGTGGTGGGAGGGGGGCACTCATAACTAAGGCTTATCTCTTTGTTTTCATGTAAGAGATAGATTTGTCATTACTTCGATACCCCCTACGATACCCCCAAAACATTTTGATGGCCGCTGATGGCACGCAAGGGGATGAATGAACGACGTTGCTGTGCTCTTAGGCAAGAGAGTGGCAGAAGGCGATCATGGCGCGATGCTGCCATAAGGCTTTTCGAGTTGGCAAATCGCAAGGCCCTGCTTCATCAGGGGAACTCATCAAACGTTGAGGTGGCGTTGATGGGATGCTGCCAACCCGAAAGCCCGGCCGTGAGACTAGGCGCAAGTTCGCTATTGTTTGTAATTTATTGGTGCAAGGCCACGGAACCGCCGAAGTTTACCCATTTTGAGCTGCAGGGTTTAACGACCGCTTTCGGCCCAAAGAGGCCGTTCGGCGCCTTCATTTCGAAGGTCGGCTCTCCTGAAGGTTTTTCGACGTGGACCGCGGCGCGACATCAGCCGCCGGGTGGTGGCGGTCCACGTTGACAAACCTCGGAAGGACGAAGCCGCGGGGGGCGAGGCGCGGTCTATGGGGAAAGAGCGCCGACGTCAGGGTCTGGGACGATGATCAGCGATGGTTGGAGGCATGAATGTAGGGCGCAACATAAACTCTTGCAGAATAGTGCCGATGCTCCGGTGGCTTGAGCAGATGCGCCGGTGGCTGGGCCAGGACAGAACCTGGCCATTTCTGCGTGCTCGGGCCGCTGTGGGCAATCGCCAACGGTTCGGTGCCCACACGGGAACCGGTGCCGGATCGATCTGAATGACGGGTGCTTCATCATGCCGCCATCTCCCGAGGCGGTG
>JANMCI010000488.1:0-1996 GCA_031361245.1 Rhodobacterales bacterium | reverse complement strand
GCCGCCTCTATCTCTGTCCACAGGTCGGCGTCATTGCCTTGCATATGGGCGTCGATGCGGTGGCGCAGAACGTGGCGCAGGGTTTCCATGGGATGGTCCGAGCCGATGATCGCCTGAAAGTCGCGCTGGATATCGGCGAGGACATGCTCGATCAGACAGGTGATGATCGCAGCTTTGGAGGGAAAGTAGCGGTAGAAGTTCCCCACACTCATGCCCGCCGCGCGGGCAAGGTCCTGCATCGAGGCCCCGTCAAAGCCCTTGGCCACAAAGGCCGCACGCACCGAGGTCAGAATCTCGAGGATGCGAAGGTCGGTTTGAGGGGCGACGGCAAGTTGCATGGCGACTCGGAATAAGGTGAGAATGAACGTTCATTCACGGCATAAAGAAATTTGCGGCAGCGTCAAGTGGCAGAATGCACCAATCCATGTTTACACCATTTACATCTGGCGTGAAAGAGATGTGTCAGACGCGGCGCAACTGGCTGCGATGCCGTGCCGGCAAGAACTGGCGCCGCGAACCGGTTATTCCGGGCAGCAACTGGCATTTGAACCGGGTTTCCGTACAATCCTGTGGGAAGTTGCACGGGGTTGGCCGGGCGTGTATCAGACTTGGAAACAATCGGTGCGGAGGCGGCATTATGAGGCGGGTGGTGGTGACGGGTCTGGGCATGGTGACGCCGCTGGCATGCGGGGTCGAGGCCACCTGGCAGCGTCTGTTGGCTTGTCAATCCGGCGCCGGGCCGATCACGCGCTTTGATCCTGCGGGCGTCATTACCCAATATGCCTGTGAGATCCCGCGGGGCGATGGCAGCGATGGCACCTACAATCCCGACGAATGGATGGAAACCAAAGACCAGCGCAAGGTTGATGAATTCATTGTTTATGGCATGGCGGCTGCGGTGCAGGCGGTACGGGATTCCGGCTGGGAGCCGGCGAACGAAGAAGAGCGGTGCCGCACCGGGGTTATGATCGGTTCGGGGATCGGCGGGCTGCAAACGATTGCGGACACCGCGAACCTGATCCGGGACAAGGGGGCCAGGCGGGTATCGCCCTTTTTCATTCCCGGCAGTCTGATCAATCTGATTTCCGGGCAGGTCAGCATCCGATTCGGTTTCAAGGGGCCGAACCATGCGGTGGTGACGGCCTGTTCGACCGGGGCGCATGCCATCGGCGATGCGGCGCGGCTGATCCAGTGGGGGGATGCGGATGTGATGATCGCAGGCGGGGCCGAAAGCCCGATCTGCGAGATCGGCATCGCGGGGTTCAACGCCTGCAAGGCGCTGTCCACAAAGCGCGCGAATGATCCGACCAAGGCGAGCCGTCCCTATGACGAGGACCGCGACGGCTTTGTGATGGGAGAGGGCGCCGGCGTGGTGGTGCTGGAGGAATATGAGCACGCCAAGGCACGCGGGGCCACGATCTATGCCGAGGTGATCGGCTACGGTCTGTCGGGCGACGCTCACCACATCACGGCACCCTCGGAAGATGGCGAAGGAGGGTTCCGCTCGATGCAGATGGCGTTGAAGCGGGCCGGTCTGGAGCCCGCGTCGGTGGACTATATCAACGCCCATGGCACCTCGACCATGGCGGACACGATCGAGCTTGGCGCGGTGGAGCGGCTGATGGGGGATGCGGCGGACAAGGCGACGATGTCCTCGACCAAATCCTCGATCGGGCACCTTCTGGGGGCGGCAGGTGCGGTGGAGGCGATTTTCTGCGTGCTGGCACTGCGCGATCAGGTGGCACCGCCGACGATCAATCTGGACAATCCGGCGGTCAAGCCGCGGCTTGACCTTGCCGCCAACAAGGCGGTCAAACGCCGGATCGACGTGGCGCTGTCGAACTCGTTCGGGTTCGGTGGCACCAATGCGTCGCTGGTTCTGAGGCGTGTCGGCTGATGTGGCGCAGCCTTGCCTCGAACGCGCTGACGCTGTTCATCGTTCTTGTTGTGCTCCTCCAGCGTCGTCGCAAAGGCATGTCCGCCGGTTCCGTCGGCC
>JANMCI010000480.1:0-3983 GCA_031361245.1 Rhodobacterales bacterium | reverse complement strand
TCCGTGCCGCGAGTGGTCAACTCGGCCACCAGAAAATCCGCCACGACCTGCGGTTCCAGCCCGAACCCCTGCGGCAGCGGATAATCCGACAGATGCACCTCGGCGGTCAGGTCAGGCGACACCAGCGACCGCAGCGTGCCTGTCATCGCCAGCAGCCCCGCCAGCGAGATCGGGGCCACCACAACCGCCCCGATCAAGATCAGCCGCATCACCATCCTCCGCGCGGTTTGAATGGCAGGCTACAGCGAAAGCCGCATCTTACGGCAGTGGACTTCCCAATTCAGACTATTGGTTTTCCGCGAAAACCTGCCCTATTCCATGTAGAATTGCCTCGGCAGCAGATAGGGGAACTGGGTCTGCGGATCGACCTCGATCTTCATGATCGGCCCCATCCACTCGCCCCAGCGCCGATCGACCGGACTGGCGCGCAGGCTGGCCTTGGTCGCCTCCAGATCATCCGTCTCGAAATAGCCGAACAGGGTCAATCCATGCCGGAAAATGTTGTAGTTGCGGATGCCCGCCTGCCGCAGCGCGTCCAGCATGTCCGGCCAGATCTCGTCGTGGCGCTTCAGATATTCGACCTCATAGCCCGGCCGCACTTCCAGAACCCAAGCATATCCCGGCATCTAGTCCCCCCTCCAAGCCCTGAAACAGTCCCGCAGGGCGACGGTTTCGGTGATCACATCCTCGCTCAACGTGTTCATATAGTCCTGATGCACCGCCTCCAGCGCCAGCCAGCCCTGATAGCCCGCATCCCGCAAGGTCGCGAACATCGCCGGAAAGTTCAGCGTGCCCTGCGCGAACTTGGCCTGCAGCGCCCCCATACGGGCCTGCCGCAGATGGACATGCACGGCATGGGCCGCCAGCGGGTCGACCTCCTCCTGGCGGTACCCCAGACAGGCGAAATGCGCGTAATCCAGCGCCAACCCGATCCCCGTCACATCGACCAGCCGCCTGACCATCGCCGGGCTTTCGGCGAAACTGTGGACATGCGGCTCGATGCACAGCCGTGCCTTGTGATGCCCCGCCACCTCGATCAGCGCCTGCAGGCTTTCGATGGACACCGCCGCCGCCTGATCGCGCGACTGGCCCGGATTGACGATGCCCGGCAGGATGAAAACAGAGCCTATTTCAGCCAGATCAGCAAATTCCATGACCCGCGACAGGTCGGCCACATTCTGCGTCACGCTCCCCGGCAGGGCCAGGTTTTGCCCCGCCAACCCTTCGCCAAAGAGGTGGTAGTAGCTGGGCACCTCAATGCCCAACCCCCTCACTCGGTCCGCCACTGCTTTGGGGTCGCCCAGTATCTCGGCCTTGCTGAGAGCTGAGCGATAGAAAAGCCCCAAGTCCAGCGCCCCGATGCCCAGCGCCGTCGACACCGCAACACATTCCGGCAAGGTCAGAGACGGAAATGACCACGAGGTCAGCGACAACCGCATCACACGCCCTCCGGTCTGCCCGACGCCGCCGAGCGATACATCGCCGCGATCGTATCGGTCACCCGCGCGCCGTTTTCGCCGTCTGCCGGGTTGCCGACCGCTTTGCCGGCGCATAATTCGGCAAAGTGCCGCACCGGCAGCGCCCCGTCATATTCCGCCTCACCCGGCGCCATCGGATAGACCTCATTGGTGCCATCCATCAGCGCCAGCTCCAGCCGCGCCCGCCCGCCTTCGCAGTCGAACAGGATCACGCCCTTGGTGCCAAAAATCCGCACATCTGTCTGCAAGCCGCGATGCTTGGGCACGGTCGAGGCGCCCGAAAAGCTGACCGTTGCCCCGCCCACGGCGCGCCCGACTGCTGCGTCATAGTAATCCACCCCCGTCGGCGACTTGCCATTCATACAGAAAATCGTCTCGAACTTGAGGTTTGCGACATGACACAGCCACCCAACCGAGTGGCTCATCTGGCCCCAGGCATAGCCCCCCGCCTTCGCCGGATCGGCCCAGGTCGAGGCGGGCGGTCGGTAAAGGTGATCCGTCGTCTCCAGCATCGGCTCTCCGGCCATCAGATCGGCCAGTGCCGAGCCCATCTGGCAGACCGCATGGCGAACGGTGCCGATCCGCCCCTGCCGCACCCATTCGGCGGCAACAGCCGTATAGCCTGTGTAATTCAGCCCCGTCGGCACCAGAACCTGCCGCCCCGCCGCCACTCCCGCCGCCGCGATGGCCCGGCCATCCGCCCCCGTGGTCGCCATGGGCTTTTCCACCATCACATGCGCGCCCGCCTTCAGTGCGGCAATGGCCGGGGCGGCGTGGGCGACATGCGGTGTCGAGACGATCACTCCATTCAGAGCCTCTTTTGCCACCATTTCGGCCACATCGCGGTAGCGCGCCGCGAGGTCGAAACGGTTGCCCACCTCGGCCAGACGCGCCTCGGACAGATCGCAGATCGCCACAACTTCGACGTCTGGGTGCTTTTGCAGGGTCGGGATATGATTGAGACAGGCCCACCAGCCGATGCCGACAACGCCGATCCTAGCCGCCATCACGCTCCCCCTGCGAAATTGTCGATTGATAGACGTTTTGCATATGCGCCTCGGCCGCCCGCGCCGCAGCTTCGGCATCCCGCGCCTTCAAGGCGTCCAGCAGCCGCCGGTGATCCCGCAGCGATTGCTCCAGCACCCCCGGTTTTTCCGAGGCGCGCTTGCGGAACTCCAGCCCCAGCACGTTGAGGCTCTCGCCGATGCGTTTCAGGAACGCATTGCCCGAGCCGATCCAGATAACTTCGTGAAACTCGAAATCTGACTGGCGAAAGGCAATGGGGTCACCAATGGTCTTGCCCTGCGCCTCGAATAGCGTCTCTAATCTTGCCAAATCCGCGTCAGATATGTTCACGGCGGCCCGCCGCGCCACATCGCTTTCGATCAGCGAGCGCGCGTCGTAAAGCTCCCGGATGTTCATACGCTCCAGCGACAGATAGAACTGCAGCGGCCCCAGCAGACTGTCCGGCCCAAGGTCGCTGATGTAGGCCCCACCGCCTTGCCGCGTCCTGACCACGCCCAGAACCGCCAGCCCCCGCATCGCCTCGCGCACGCTGGGACGCGAGACATTCAGCGACACCGCCAGATCCCGTTCGGGCGGCAGGGCGTCGCCGGCTTTCAGCACCCCGGCCTTCACCATGTCGAGGATGCGGCGGACCACCATCTCCGCCACCGATTCCCGCACGATGGGGGCGTCGAATTCGATCCTCGGGACGGGCGTGCTCATGCCGTTGCCTTTCCCAGCCGTATCCGCGGAATGACCACCGACGCGATCAGCAGGATGCCGATCACTCCGGTCTGGATATGTCCCGTGATGTTGAGCAGGGCCATGCCGTTGCGCAGATTGAGCACGATCAGGATGGCCAGCAACGTGCCGACCAGCGTGCCCTTGCCGCCAAAGATGCTGACCCCTCCCAGCAGAACGATCGTGATGACATCGAGCTCAAACCCGTTGCCGACATCGCCCCTGACCGCGCCGACCCGTGCCGCGAACAACAGCCCCGCGAAAGCCGCACACAGCCCGGAGGCCATGAATATCACCATCTTGTGTCGCCCCGTGTCTATGCCCGCAAACTCTGCCACATCCTTGTTCGACCCGATCACATAGGTCAACCGGCCAAAGCCCGAGCGTTCCAGCACCACATAGAGAAGGCCGAACAGCACGACAAAGGCGATCAGCGAGAAGGGCACCGGTCCCACCAGCCCTTGCTGACCCAGTGCATCGAACCAGTCCGGGAAATTGTTGATGCCGCGATCCTCGACCATCACCCGCGCCAGACCGCGAAACCCGATCAGCGTGGCCAGCGTCACGACCAGCGACGGCAGGCCGACCCTGGTGATGAACCAGCCGTTGAAGACCCCGCCGGCCAGCCCGATGGCAAGGCAGATCGCGATGCACAGACCCGGCGGCACACCTTGCAGGAATAGCCATCCGAAGGCACAGGCGCTGAGGCCCATCATCGAGCCGACCGACAGGTCGATCTCGGCATTGATGATCACGAAG
>JANMCI010000469.1:0-8824 GCA_031361245.1 Rhodobacterales bacterium | reverse complement strand
GGGTATCGCAGCCGCGGGGGGGCGGGCCCGGGCCGGGCGGTGGTTGTGCGGGGGGGCAAAAAATTTTCGGCTAAATTTTTGGGCCGGCGCTAGTCGATCTGACGGATCGCCTTGATTTCCAGCACCTGTACCACGCGCTCCAGTACGTGGCCGCGCCGCAAGATGTGGCCATCGACGGCAACCACGGAATACATGCCCTGCTTCAGCCGCAGCTTGGGTCGCTTTTCGATGCGGTAAAGCGGGAACTCGGCGGTGCGGCGAAAGATCGAGAAGACCGCAAGGTCGCGCAGGGTTGACAGGCCGTAATCGCGCCACTCGCCCAAGGCGACCATGCGGCCATAGACGGCCAGAATGACGGACAACTCGTGGCGGTCGAAACAGACCTGCTCGGGCAGGCGATCGGACAGCGGGAAAGGGGTCGGCGGCTGGACCGTCATGACAAAAGCTTACCCGTCCCCGTCTACAAATCAAGCGAAAGCCGTCGCAACCCCGCTGCCCCGAATTGGCCGCGAAAGGACCGCGGCAGGGCCGTGATCGGGCCGTGCCATGGTCACGATTTGGGCCGACAAAGGCTGATCGAACGCAGGAACCGGCGCGGCGGGTCATTGCCCCCACCCTGCCCGCAGCTTCGGTGACTGCTGTCAAGGAGGCCCCCGCCAGAATGGCGGGGGCCTTTCTCTTGGCCCGGCGTCCACATGTGGACACCACAGAAACTTACATGAAATCAGCAAGTTAACTAATCCCGTTAACCGAATGGCAAGAAAGGCCCCGGCCTTTCATGGACCGCCGGGGCCCTAGATCAGGCTTTTCAACACGCCGGTCTCTTTGCCACGCCAGTTCGTCCGCACCGCATTCAGACGCTTGCGGGTGTATTTGTGGTCGGCACTCAGCACAGCCAGCCTCACCAGCAATGCCGCAATCACCGAATCCGACGCGCGATAGCTGCCGTCGACGATTTTCACCGCGATGCCAAGCTGCAATTCCGGGATAATCGCGATATGTACGGCCTCGGCTCCGCCCTTGAGGGTCACCCTGCCATCCATCGCGCGCATCAGTTCGGTGTCGCAAGCGGTGTCGCCGGCCACCAGAACGGGATATTTCGCCATGGCGCGGGTCAACCGGTGCATGGCACGGTCGCGGGTGTCACCGGTGCCGGTCGCCCCGGCAAAGCGGCCCATGGCGCGGGCCAGACCGTGGACCGTGGTGGCAAAGTTCGGGGCCGAGCAGCCGTCGATGCCCCAGCCGGGTGACGCCTCGCCGGTCACCTCTTCGAATGCCTGCTTGATGGTGCGCTGCAAGGGATGGTCAACCTCGGAATATTCGGCATCACCCTTGAGGTGGCGGTTCATGGTCAGCATGCCGGAATGCTTGCCCGAGCAGTTGTTGTGATACTGGCAGGGCCGCTCGTCCGCCCTGATCAGGCGATTGAGCTCGACCCTGTCCGTGGGCTCGTGGGCGCCACAGCGCAGGTCCGCCTCGCCCATGCCCAACCCCTCGAGCCAGGTCTTGGCCATGGTGGTGTGCAGCCCCGAGCCCCAATGACTGGCGCAGGCAAAGGCGGCATGGGCTTCGGTCAGGCCGGCGGCGTCAAAGGCACCGCTTTCCATCAGCGGCAGGGCCTGAATCATCTTGCACGACGACCTCGGAAAGATGATTTCGGCCGGATTGCCCCAGCTTTCGACGATCTGCCCCTTGGCGTCGCAGATGACGGCGTGGCCGTTGTGAACGCTTTCCAGAAGCCCTCCGCGCCACAGTTCGGCCATGGGTTCTGCCTGACGATTGGTCACTTTCTCTCTTCCTTCATCAACATTCAGCGATTTTCTGCCCATGGGGCTTTCGCAAAACAGTCATTATCGGTTAAGGAGGAGATATCGAGTAGGAATGTCCCGCGCCACATGAAAAACCCGCGAACAAGCGGTGTCTGGCAGGGCAGAGGCGGCTGGAGGCCAAGACGAACATGACAAGCTGGATGACCCGTGCCGTCGTCGGTGCAACCTTGGCATTGATGACGCAAGGCGCCTTGGCGCAACAGACATCGGACAACCTGGTCGCAACCAAGACCGACTGGAGCGTTTTCACCGAAGAAAACCCCAAGGAATGCTGGGGCGTGTCCAGCCCCAAGGAAACCGTGAACTCCCGCGATGGCAAGCCGGTCTCGGTCAAGCGCAGCGACATATTGCTGTTCGTGACCTTCCGGCCCGGTCAGGCCGGCGGAGAGACCTCGTTCACCGGGGGATACCCGTTCGCGCCCGGCTCCAAGGTGTCGCTGAACGTCGACGGGACCGGCTTCGATCTGGTGACGGACGGCGAATGGGCGTGGGCCGCAAGCCCGGACGATGACGCCAAGGTGCTGGCGGCGCTGAAAAAGGGCGGCTCGGCCATCCTGACGGCGAAGTCGGCCAAGGGCACGCAGACCCAGGACACCTTCTCGCTCCGCGGCTTTACCGCCGCGATGACCGAGGCGGGCACGCGCTGCCAGTAAGGGTCCGACGCGGGGACGATTGGAAAGGGCGGGTCTTCCCGCCCTTTTTGCATTTCAGGCAAAGACGACGAAATCCTGATACGTCAGCGTGGTGTGGTTTGACGGGGTAGCGATCCACACGGCGGTTGATGCGGTGCCGCTGCCATCGGCATCAAAGCACAGCCGCCCGGCCGTGGTGTTGTAAATCCAGACCTGACCTGTCGAGGATGCCGTCGTGCGCCTCGTCAGTCAAGGTCAGGGTCAGATCGACGATTGCGCCATGCCCGCCCTCATCGGCCGGCCAGAAGGCGATGTGACTGGCGGCGGAATAGAAGTCCCACTTCATCGCCACCATCCATCACGCTTGCACCGAAAATGGAAACCGTTGCCGCTTTTGCCGAAGACGGCGGCGTCGACGGGAATGGTGAAGGCCATTCTGGCATTGCCGCCCTGGCCATAAAGGCTGACATCGCCGTCAAGATTGGTGGTATAGGGCGGGTTTCCCCGCCCCTGCGCGTTTCAGACAAAGACGTGGATGTCGTCGAAGGTCAGCGCGGCGTGGTTCGACAATACGGCGAACTTGACGGCCGCAACGCCGCCAACTCCATCGGCGTCGAAGTAGAGATCGCCTGTCGTCGTGTTGTAGATCACCCGCTGGGTCGCGGAATTGGCCGTGGTCACTCCCGCGCCAGAGCGGAACTGGTTGGCCGCAAGGTCCTGCAGGGTCAAGCCGCCGCCCCACCAGCTGCCGATCCAGATCTTGTCCACGGCATGTGCGAAATCGGTGATGGTGTCCACGCCCGAGTCGACAAGGTCCCAGTTGAAGTTGAAATTGTCGCTGCCGCCGTTGCCGCTCAGCGTGTCATTGTCACCGCCGCCGCTGATGTGGTCGTTGTCGCCCGATCCGCCGATAATCCGGTCGTTGCCCCATTCGCCGCTCAGGTCGTCTTCGCCGCCGCCGCCGATGATGGTATCGGCGCCGTCATTGCCCCAGAACGTGTTCATCGCAGCGTTGCCAACGAGCCTGTCGTTGAACCGCGAACCGATGACGGCTTCGATCCTGAGAGCGTTCTCGGTATTGCCGTAGCCATCGTCGACCACATTGCTGGCAGCCGTGAAGTCAACGACGATGCCGTGGCCTGCGAGGTTGTTGTCGCCGACGTTCCAGAAGCCAAGCCGGTCAAAGCCGCCCGCGCCGTCAATCACGTCGATGCCCGCGCCGCCCAAGAATTGCTCGTCCCGGGCGCTGCCGGTCAAGGTATCGTTGAAGCGGGACCCTTCCACACCTTCGACACTGATCAAGGTATCGTTGCCATTCCAGCTGTCCACCGCCAGCCCGGTCGCCAGATTGACCTTGACGCCGCGATGGGCGCCCCAGTTGTCGACCTCGTTGTAGCGGACCATGTCGAAACCGCCACGGCCATCGACCAGATCATTTCCACGGTTGAGCACCCAGTCCTCATCATCGATGGCTGAGCCTTTCATCGTGTCGTTGAACAGCGAGTCCTTGTACCGTTCGAAATTGCTGAAATGATCGGTGAACCCAAAGCAATCCAGCGCAATGCCGGTGGCTGCGTCCAGATTGACGCCGCGAAAGGCTTCCCACCGCCAGTTGGCCTCGTCATAGGACAGGGTGTCCCAATCGGCCCCGCCATTCATGACGTCGTTGCCCTGCTCGTCCCCGACATAGTCGCCGCCGCCGCCGGTGTTGATGGTATCGTTGCCCTGTCCGCCCCTCACATCGTCCCAGGATGAGGAGCCGGTGATCAGATCATTGCCCCGCATCATCTGTTGGTGAAAGGCAAAGGGATCCGGATCCTGATGGTTGCCGTCATTTCGGTCAAAGCCGAATATCCGCATTCCCGCCTGGGCAAAATTGACCGAAATGCCGGTGTAGTCGGCAAAGGTCAGAGCGCCAAGCGCGACGGTGGTGCGCGTGATGGTGCCGCCGCTTGGCTGGCCCTCGGCGTCATAGGTAAATCCGGTGCCGGTCAGCGTGACGGTGTAGCCTGCGTCCGACAGGTAGGTCATGGAAGTTGCCGATCGCGCGGTGATCGTGCCGCCGCCCATCGCATCGGGTGGCCAGATGCCGTCAAAGGAATTGCTGAGAGTCAAATTAGCCATGATCCGTTTCCCCCTTGATCGAATGGTTCAAGGCCACCAGCCTACACCTGTCACAATGCGGAACAACGATTCACATTGCCGGGTCTGTCGAATTCACGCTTGCCCCCCTTGGCCGGGCGGCCCAACTGATGCTGTTCCCTTTTGGGCAAACTGCGCCTATATGCACGGCTTATCCCAACCAGAGCCCCGCCCATGACCGCCACCGCCCCGATCACTCAAGACGTGCTGACCATTCCGCGCAAGCTGCCGGAAGGCGGCCGCGTCAATCTCGTCGGCCTGACGCGGGACCAGATGCGCGATGCGTTTCTGGCCGCCGGCACCCCGGAAAAGCAGATCAAGATGCGGGTCGGGCAGGTCTGGCAGTGGGTCTATTACCGGGGCATCCGCGATTTCGACCAGATGACCAATCTGGCCCGCGACTACCGCCAGCTTCTGGCCGAGCATTTCGTGATCGAACTGCCGCAGGTCGTGACGCGGCAGGTTTCGGGCGATGGCACGCGGAAATACCTCGTGCGCATCGCGGGCGGGCATGAGGTCGAGGTGGTCTATATCCCCGAGACCGACCGCGGCACGCTGTGCATCAGCTCTCAGGTCGGCTGCACGCTGACCTGTTCGTTCTGCCATACCGGCACGCAAAAGCTGGTGCGCAATCTGACGGCGGGAGAGATCGTCGGGCAGGTCATGCTGGCCCGCGATGACTTGAACGAATGGCCGGTCAAGGGTCAGCCCAAACCGGATATTCGATTGATCAGCAACATCGTCCTGATGGGCATGGGCGAGCCGCTTTACAACTTTGAAAACGTCCGCGATGCGATGCGGGTGGTGATGGACGACGAGGGCATCGCCCTTGGCCGCCGCCGCATCACCCTGTCCACCAGCGGTGTGGTGCCCGAGATTGCCCGCACGGCGACCGAGATCGGTTGCCTGCTGGCTGTCTCTTTCCATGCCACGACGGACGAGGTTCGCGACACGCTGGTGCCGATCAACAAGAAGTGGAACATCGCGGCCTTGCTGGATGCGCTGCGCGAGTATCCCGGCCTGTCGAACAGCGAGCGCATCACCTTTGAATATGTGATGCTGGAGGGGGTCAACGACACCAAGGAAGACGCCCACCGTCTGGTCGAGCTGATCCGCGGCATTCCGGCAAAGATCAACCTGATCCCATTCAATGAATGGCCCGGAGCACCCTACAAACGCTCGTCCGGCAACCGCATCCACACCTTTGCCGACATCATCCACAACGCGGGCTATGCCAGCCCGATCCGCACCCCGCGCGGCGAGGATATCATGGCGGCCTGCGGGCAGTTGAAATCGGCAACCGAAAAGCAGCGCAAGTCGGCGCAGAAAGCCGGTTGACGGATTGGCCTTTCAACCGGGCATCAATGCCGTGCCAACCAGTCGGTCAGGGTCGCGGCGAACCAGTCCGGCCGATCCTCATGGACGCCGTGTCCCGCCCCCTCGACAACATGGGTTTCAACCGTGGCGATCTGTTCGGCGAGTTTCATCAGCAGAGCTTCGGGGTTGAAGATGTCCTGCTTACCGGTGATCAGGCACACCGGGCACTTGATCTGGTGCGCCCGGCTGCGGCTGATGTCACCGCCTGCCGCGACGAATGCGCCCAGCCCGTCGGCAAAATTCCGGGTGATGTCGCGGGCAAGTTCAGCGCCATAGCGGGCGACAAGGATGTCGCGCCAGTCCTGGGTTTCGGGGCTGGGCAGGTCGAACAGGGTGCGGAAAAAAGTGGCTGCTTTCCCGCCGGGATCGTCAATAAAGCCCACGGCTCCCCACGTCAGCACCGACTTCGCCACCTCAGGGGCCGAAATCGCCATCATGAGCGCCACCTCGCCGCCGTCGCTGTAGCCGACAATATGGGCGTTGGCCGCGCCAAGCTCCTGCAACAGCGCCGCAAAGCTGCGCGCGTCGTCTTCGTAGTAGTTGACATGGTAGTGACGCGGCTGCGGGCCGGATCGTCCCGACCCCGGCAGGTCGGCGGCGATTACCCGGTGGTCACGCGCGATGCGGGCAAGCCAGTCGGAATGCGCGGAAATGCTGTCGGTAACGCCGGGCAGGAACAACAGCGGCGGGCCCTGTCCCGTGACCTCGTAATGGATGTTCGAACCGCCATGCTGAAAGAACGCCATGATGACCGGCCCCGCTTTGGCATCGAGAGTTTCGTCGTCCATAGCAGAAAATCGCTCTCGTCTCAACACTGCCGGCGGTCGGGGGGGGGGCGGCACCTTGGACGAGCGACGGTTTCCCAAAAGCAACGCCGCCCGACGCAAAAGGACAGGGCGGCAGAATAGGCTTTCGCGTGGGGCCGAAAGCGTTCATAATATGGTAAAGCCGGAGTGATAATCCGGACCAACCGAGCGAAAGCTGAACTTTGCCCCACCTCTTGCACCCTGCAAAGGCCCCACGATGACCATTCAAACCGACGCCGGTTCCAGCCGGCAGGAAAGCGCCCGTCAGTGGGTGCTGAAACTTGCGCGCTATCGCGAGCCGTCGACATGGCGTTCCGTGTTCGAACTGGCGGTAACGGTGGTGCCGTTCCTGTTCCTGTGGGGGCTGGCCTGGGCCGCGATGGACATCTCGCCCTGGCTGTCGCTGGCGATCGCGGTGCTGAACGGCGGGTTTCTGGTCCGCATCTTCATCATCCAGCACGATTGCGGCCATGGCAGCTATTTCCACAACAGATCGGCGGCCGATTGGGTCGGGCGGGTCTTGGGCGGGCTGACGCTGACACCCTATGACGTGTGGAAGCGGACCCATTCGATCCACCATTCGCATCACGGCAATCTGGATCAGCGCGGGATCGGCGATGTGCTGACCCTGACGGTCGAAGAGTACCGCGCCCGCGGCTTCTGGGGGCGGCTCGGCTACCGGCTGTACCGCCATCCGGTCGTGCTGTTCGTGCTTGGCCCCAGCTATCTTTTCATCCTGCAAAACCGCCTGCCCATCGGGTTGATGCGGTCGGGCTGGCGGTATTGGGTGTCGGCGATGGGGACCAACGCGTTCATCGTGATCGCGGTGGCGATGATCTTCTGGCTGGGCGGGCTGATGCCCCTGCTGCTGATCTATATTCCCACCTCGATCATCGGGGCGACGATCGGGGTGTGGCTGTTCTACGTCCAGCACCAGTTCGAAGAGACGCATTGGGAAAAGGGTGACGATTGGCAGATTCATGACGCCGCTCTTGAGGGCTCGTCGCATTATGTGCTGCCCGCACCTCTGCAATGGATCACCGGCAACATCGGTGTGCATCATGTGCATCACCTCTACAGCCGCATCCCGTTCTACCGCCTGACCGAAGTGCTGCGCGATCACACCACGCTGGCCGAGGCGCAGCGTCTGTCGATCCGCGAGTCGCTGGCCTGCGTGAAGCTTAACCTGTGGGACGAAAAGGCCAGGCGACTGGTCAGCTTCCGCGAGGCGCGACAGGTCTACGGGACGGCCTGACGGCCGGGTTCAGTTGCCGGTCAGGTCCAGAGCCGCGATGCCGCGTTCGCGCTCGGCCACGGACAGGATGCCGTCGTCGTCAAAGTCGAACAGGACCATGGGATCGGGATTGGCAATTCGTCTACCCTGCTTGGAGAGTTGCTGGTTGGCTGCGGCGCGGATTTCTTCGGGCGACAGAATGTCGTCGTTGTTGGCGTCGCCCATGAAGAACGCTTCGGCGGCACCATCGACGGAGGTGACGCTGAGAGTGTCCTTGACCTCTTGCGTGGTGATGCTGCCGTCGCCGTCGAGATCAGCGGTGAGGATCCTTGATAGTATCTGGACTCGGATCTGCGCATTCTGGACCTGTTCTGATGCGCGATAAGGGATGGGGCCGGCACCGCTCGGGCTGCCATTCGGCAAGGTCTGAAAAAGCTGTGCTTCCAGCCTCCGCCGACGATCTTCCGGGCCACTGCGGATATCCAGCACCCGTTGCAGGAAACTTTGCAGACTGGGGTCATTCTCCGCCCGAAGCTTGATCGTGGCGAGATCGGCGGTCGGGTCTGGCTTGGTTTGTGCCATGGCTTGCATCGGCAGGGCCAGGATGGCGATGAGCGGCAGGCTGAACAAGCGGTGGGGGAATGACACGCGGAAATCTCCAATTTAGAGCGGGATGGGATTATACGGAACCATACCCTGAGTTTCTGAGGTAATTTTCGCATTCCTGTGGGCTGAACTGGTCCAGGAGCGAGCCGATCCTTCGCCAGACGGCTTCCTTGCTGCGCTCGGCGGCCTTTCGCAGGA
>JANMCI010000452.1:0-2389 GCA_031361245.1 Rhodobacterales bacterium | reverse complement strand
GTGCCCCAGCCCCCACCTGCATATCGTCGACACCGAGATGTTTGGTCCGGTGCTCAGCGTGTTGCGTTTCAAGGATGAGGCGGATGCGGTGCGGCTAGCCAATCAAACCGAACACGGGCTGGCGGCTGGGGTCTTTACCCGTGACGGGGCGCGGCAGTTGCGCTTGGTCAAGGCGATCAAGGCGGGCATCGTCTGGGTCAACACCTACCGCGTCGTATCCCCCATCGCCGAGTTCGGCGGCATGAAGAACTCGGGCTATGGCCGCGAGAGCGGGCTGCAGGCGGTTTACGACTACACACGGCCCAAGACGGCCTGGATCAACACATCCGACGAGCCGCTGGGCAGCCAGTTCGTCGCGCGCTGAGGGGACAACCGATGAAATTCCAACTTGCGATCAATCTTGAACGGATCGACGACAGCCTTGATATGCGCGATGTTGCGCGGCACACGCTCGAGATGGTTCAAATGGCCGATGCGGGCGGCTTTCACATTGCCTGGGCAGCCGAGCATCACGCGCTGGAAATGACCATCGCGCCGAACCCGTTTTCGATCCTGACGTGGTGGGCCGGCGAAACCAGCCGCATCCGCCTGGGCACGGCCTGTGTGGCAGCGGCCTATTGGCACCCGATCAAGGTGGCCGGCGAGGCGGCGTTCCTTGATCTGATCTCGGGCGGGCGGCTGGAATTTGGCATCGGGTCGGGCGCCTATCAGCGCGAGTTCGACCGCATGCACGCCGGATTGAAACAGTCCGACGCGTGGCGCTATATGCAGGAAATGCTGCCTGCCGTGCGGGCCCTTTGGGCGGGTGACTACGCGCATGATGGCGAGTTCTGGACTTTCCCGGCCTCGACCTCTTGTCCCAAGCCCTTGCAGGCGGAAGTGCCGGTCTGGATCGCCGCCCGCGCCCCGATCACCTATGATTATGCCGTGAAAAATGGCTGCAACATCATGTCCTGGCCATTGACGCGCGAGATGTCCGAGGCTGAACTTTACATGTCGCGCATGGCCGAGGCGATGGCGGCGAACCCCGGCAAGAGGCGCCCGACCATGGCGATGATGCGCCAGACCGCCCTGTATGACCGCAAAGAAGACTGGATGGTGCCGGTCCGCGCCGCACAGCGCGTGCTTTCGCAGTTTGAAAACCTTTTCAAGAACATGGGCGATGTGGAGAATGGCTTTCCAAAGTCGATCCCGCTGGATCAGCTTGGCAACCGCGCGGAATATGACCCTGAAATGCTGTCTCGCAACCTGATGTTCGGCACCCCCGACGAGGTGATCGCCAAGCTGAAGCTATACGAGGCCATTGGCGTGGATGAGTTTATCTACTACGCCAGCCTTGGCCTTGGCCATGCTGAACAAGAACGCTCGATGGAGCTGTTTTGCAAAGAAGTCATCCCCGCTTTTGCCTGAAAGAACCCCATGCCCGCCGAAATCCGCCGTACCCTGCTGAACATCCAGACCACCCGCATCGAGGGCGGCAAGGCCGTACCCACCCCCACCAAACTGGTGGCGGCCCTTGTCATCATCCGCAACCCATGGGCCGGGCGTGGCTGGGTTGAAGATTTGTCGTCCGAAGTGCGCGACATCTGCCCCGAGATCGGCAAACTGTTGACCGGCATGATCCTTGAGGTGACCGGCGACAAGATCGAAGGCGTCGGCAAGGCTTCGGTCGTCGGCATGGGCGGCGAGATCGAACACGCGCAGGCGCTGACCCATTCGCTGTGGTTCGGCAACCAGTTTCGCGACGCGGTCAAAGCCAAGTCCTATCTGGCCTTTACCAACACACGCGGATCGGCTGGGTGTTCCCTGATGATCCCGCTGATGGACAAGGATGATGGTGGGCGCCGATCGCATTACCAGACCATCCATCTGACCGTGCCCGACGCCCCGGCCGATGACGAGATCATCGTGGCGCTTGGCGCGTCGATTGGCGGGCACCCGTTGCATCGCATCGGTGACCGCTATCAGGACCTGCGCGACATGGGGCGCGATGTTGACAATCCGGCGGGGGTATGACGGGTGAACCACAGCAAAGCCGGCACCGCGTACGACCTGACCGGACCACCGGGCGCGCCGGTGCTGGTGATGGTGCATGGCCTGGGTCTGACGCGCAGCACCTGGGACGATTTCGTGCCGGTGCTGGCGAAGGAATATCGGGTGCTGACCTATGATCTGTGCGGTCATGGTCAAAGTGCTGCGCCGCTTGCCAACCCCAGCCTGACGGTTCTTTCCGAACAACTGGTGCATCTGATGGATGAATTGGCGATTCCCCATGCCACCATCATCGGGTTTTCTCTGGGCGGCATGATCAACCGCCGCTTTGCCCTTGATCATCCGTCCCGCGTTGCGGCGCTGGTGATCTTGAACTCGCCGCACGAGCGCAGCCCTG
>JANMCI010000426.1:0-4471 GCA_031361245.1 Rhodobacterales bacterium | reverse complement strand
CGTTGGCCGAGGGCTGCGGTGGCAGAGGCTGGCCCGCGGGAATGATCGCCTTGCGCAGCGGAATGGGCTGGATGACGGCGGCGGCCGCCGGGGCGGCGGCGGCAGGGCGCTCGGCGGCAGGCTGGGGCGCTGCTGCGGAGCGCGCGGCCGGCTCGACTGCGCGCGGCGCCTCGGGGGCTGCGGGCCGCAGCGGTTCGGCCGGTGCGGCGCCGGCAGGCATCTCGGCGTCGTCGCCGTCGTCCTTGCCGCCGGGGCCCACCCGGTTCGACAGGCCAAGCCGGTGCACCTTGCCGATCACGGCATTGCGGGTGACCGAGCCCAGTTCCTTGGCTATCTGGCTGGCAGACTGGCCTTCGGCCCACATCTTTTTGAGCGTCTCGACGCGCTCATCGGTCCAGGACATGGGGCAAACTCCGGTTTTCGGCCAACTTGGGCCATTTTAGACGGGACGGCGGTGGATACAAGGGTGGCCGGGTAACTTCAAGCGGAAAGGGGTTTAAGCCCCGACGCCGCTGCGTTATCAGGCGGCGTTCAGATAGGAGTTCCCCATGTCAGGCCACGGCACCGCAATCCCGATGACCGCCCGCAAGTCGGGCCCGCTGAAAGGGACCGCGTCAGTGCCGGGGGACAAGTCGATCAGCCACCGCGCGCTGATCTTCGGGGCCATGGCGCAGGGCGAGACCCGGATCACCGGGCTGCTGGAAGGTCAGGATGTGCTGGATACCGCCAAGGCAATGCAGGCCTTTGGCGCCACGGTCACCCAGCACGGGCCGGGGGCGTGGACGGTGCAAGGTGTCGGCGTGGGCGGGTTTACCGAGCCCGCCGATGTCATCGACTGCGGCAACAGCGGCACCGGGGTGCGGCTGATCATGGGGACGATGGCCACAACCGCGATGACGGCGACCTTTACCGGCGACGCCTCGTTGCGCAAGCGGCCGATGGGCCGGGTGACCGAGCCCTTGGCGCTGTTCGGTGCCCAGGCTTACGGCCGCAAGGGCGGGCGGCTGCCCATGACGGTGGTTGGCGCCGCCAATCCGGTTGCGGTCCGCTATGCGCTTCCGGTTGCCAGCGCCCAGGTCAAATCCGCCGTTCTGCTGGCGGGCCTCAACGCGCCGGGTGAGACCGTCGTGATCGAGCGCGAGCCGACGCGCGACCATTCCGAGCGGATGCTTGCGGGCTTTGGGGCCGCCCTGTCGGTTGAAAAGACCGCTGCAGGCAATGTCATCACCCTGACCGGCCGGCCAACGCTCATCGCGCAAAGCGTGGCTGTGCCGCGTGATCCCTCTTCGGCTGCCTTTCCGGTTTGTGCGGCGCTGGTGGTCGATGGCTCGGACATCATGGTGCCCGGTGTCAGCCAGAACCTGACCCGCAACGGACTTTACCTGACCCTCGTCGAAATGGGCGCCGACATCGAGTTCCAGAACCCCCGCACCGAAGGGGGTGAGCCGGTCGCCGACCTGCGCGTCCGCTTCAGCGGTGACATGAAGGGGATCGAGGTGCCGCCCGAACGCGCGCCGTCGATGATCGACGAATATCCGGTCCTGTCGGTGGTTGCGGCCTTTGCGACCGGCAAGACCGTCATGCGCGGGGTCAAGGAATTGCGCGTCAAGGAAAGCGACCGGATCGACGCCATGGCGCGCGGGCTGGAAGCCTGCGGCGTGCGCATCGAAGAGGATGAGGACACGCTGATCGTCCACGGCATGGGGGCGGGCAACGTGCCGGGTGGCGCGACCTGCAAGACCCATATCGACCACCGCATCGCCATGTCGTTTCTGGTGCTGGGGATGGCCGCGAAAAAGCCGGTGTCGGTGGATGACGGCTCACCCATCGCCACCTCGTTTCCGGTGTTCGAGGGCCTGATGGCGGGCCTTGGCGCCAGCGTTTCGCGCGATTAGCCAAGATCGCCCGCAGCAAAAAAGCCCTAGGGACGTGCCCGGTCCGGTCCTAAGCTGATCCTCACAGGAGGTGCCTGCGATGTTTTGGCCGGATCAACGCTTGCAGGACCTCTTCGACATCGCTCACCCGATCCTGCAGGCTCCTATGGCCGGATCAGCGACCCCCGCGCTGGCGGCTGCGGTGTCGCGCGCAGGTGGCCTTGGCGGGCTCGGCTGCGGCGAGGCACCCGAGGCGCAGGTGCGGGCGGAGGTTCAGGACCTCAGGGCGAGAACGGACCGGCCCTTCAACCTCAACTTCTTCATCTACCCCAAGCCCGTGACATCAGACGAAACGCTGTCGCGGGCGCGCGAGCGGCTGAAGCCGTGGTATGACCGGCTGGGCCTTGGCCCGGTTCCCGACCGGCTGACGCCTCGCCCGCCAGGCTTCGGTCCGGACAGGCTGCGGCTTGTGCTGGAATTGCGTCCCAAGGTGGCAAGTTTCCACTTCGGTGCGCCCGAGCCCGAGGCCCTGCGTGCCCTGCGCGATGCCGGTATCCGGGTCATCGGATCGGCGACCTCGGTGGCCGAGGCGCGGTTTCTGGAGGCAGCGGGCTTTGATGCCGTGATCGCGCAGGGCTATGAGGCGGGCGGCCATCGCGGCGCGCACCAGCCGACCGCTTTGGGCGACGGGGTCGGGACCATGGCGCTGGTGCCGCAGGTGGTCGATGCCGTGCGGCTGCCGGTGATCGCGGCGGGGGGCATAGGGGACGGTCGCGGGATTGCCGCCGCCTTGGCGCTGGGAGCTGCGGGTGTGCAGATGGGAACGGCCTTCCTTCTGTGCCCCGAGACGGACGTTCCTGACGCCCGGCGCGCCGCGTTGCGTCAGTCGCGCGACACCGACACCATGGTGTCCGACGCCTTTTCCGGTCGTTCAGCCCGGACCCGGCGCAGCGCCTATGCGCTGGAGATGGCAAGGATCCAGGACCCCCTGCCGGCCTTTCCGACGCTCTATGATCTGAGCGGGCCGCTGATCGAGGCCGGTCACGCCGAAGAGGTGTCGTTCGATCTTTGGGGGCAAGGCTCTGCCTTGGCGCGCGAAATTCCGGCCGGCGACCTGATCGAGGATCTGGTACGGCAGACCGAAGCGGCCCGCGCGGGCCTGTCGGGCCGGTAAGGCGGGATGTGCCCCGCCCTACAGCGCACGCATCCAGACTTGCAGCCGCTTGCGGGTTTCGGCGCTGTCGCCGATGTCCTTCCAGTCGAACTCGACCACCACCCCCTCCAGCGGCTCATAGCCGCGCCCGCGCCAGAAGGCGTCGTTGGTGCGGGCGTTCGCGGGTCGGGCGGGATGGTCGTCGGGGCGCAGGATTGAGGCAAAAGCGACATGGCTGCGCCGAAGCCGCCGGGCATGGGCCTCGCGGAAGTCGAAAAAGCGGTGCCCGATGCCCTGACCGCGGTAGGCCGGCAACAGCACCGATTCCGGCCCCCACAGCACATGATCGCGCGGAATGCCGCGAGCGCTGAGCGGGGCGGCGAATTCGGGGCTCAACTCCTCCAGCGGAGCCGAGGTCGAGGCACCAACGAGGCGGCCAAGGTCAAAGGCGCCGACCAGCAAGGCACCGGGCCGGTCGCGATAGGTGGCCACGTACTGGCGCTCGTGGACCAGTTCGCCGTCGTAAAGATAGGGCCAGTCGCGGAATACCGCGATGCGCAGGGCGGCCACGTCGCTCACATGGGCGTCAATCTCGTCGCCTTCCAGAACGCGGACGTCGATCATTCCACTCTCCCGACGCGGGGCATGGCGCCCCCGTTGCGCCAGACTAGTCCGCAATCCGCCGCTTGGCCAATGCCGAAAGCGGCACGGCGGGACCACTTCCCGCCGTGCATGAGGCGCACAGAGCCCCGCCGCAGCGTGGCGTCAGCCCGCAAGGGCCGTCGCTACCGCGGCGGCCATCGCGGTGGTGGGCCGTCCGATCAGGCGCGACAGGGTCTTGCTGTCATCCCTCAGCGCGCCCTTGGCGGCTTGCACGTCGCTGTCGGCCAGAACCTTGGCGAAGCCTTCCGGCAGGCCGAAGCCTTGCAGGATGCCGGCATAGGTCGCCTCGGGCAACGAGGTGTAGGGGATGGCCTTGCCGGTCTGACGCGACACTTCGGCGGCCATCTCTGCCATGGTAATGGCAGTGTCGCCGGCAAGCTCATAGGCCTTGCCGTCATGGCCGGTTCCGGTTGCCACCGCCGCGATCGCCTCGGCGAAATCGGCCCGTGTCGCCGCCGAGAATGCCCCGTCGCCCGCAGACCCGATCATGGCACCGGCGGCGATTGACCCGCCCAGCGAGCCGGTGAAATTCTCCAGATACCAGCCGTTGCGCAGGAACGTGTACGGCAGGCCCGACGCCTTGATCGCAGCTTCGGTCACTTTGTGATCAGCGGCCAGCGCCAGGGTCGACGCCTCTCCCTTCAGGATCGAGGTATAGACGATCCGCCCGACACCGGCCGCTTTGGCCGCGGCGATGACCCGTTTGTGGTCGCCTGCGCGATCCTCCATGCTGCTGGAGGAGATCAGCACCAGCGTGTCGACGCCTTTCAGCGCGGCGGGA
>JANMCI010000413.1:0-1579 GCA_031361245.1 Rhodobacterales bacterium | reverse complement strand
ATCAGCTCAGTTCCGCTCCAGTGCCTGCGCCAGATCCGCGATCAGATCATCGGCATCTTCCAGCCCCACCGACAGCCGGATCAGGCCCGGCGTTATGCCCAGCGCATCTTTCTGATCCTGCGGCAGGCGCTGATGCGTGGTGGTGGCGGGATGCGTCGCGATCGTCTTGGCATCGCCCAGATTGTTGGAAATCAGCGCGATCTTCAGTGCATTGCAGAACCGGAACGCCGCCTCCTTGCCGCCCTTGACCTCGAACGTCACCAGCGTGCCGCCATTGCCCATCTGTTCCATCGCCAGCGCGTGCTGGGGATGCGAGGGCAGACCGGGATAGATCACGCGGGAGATCTGCGACCAGCCCGACAGGGCCTCGGAAATCTTCTGCGCCGATGCCGCCGAGGCGCGCACCCGCAGATCCAGCGTCGCCATGCCGTTCAACATGATCCACGCGGTAAAGGGCGACATCGCGCCGCCGGTATGCTTCATGAAGGGTTCCAGCGTCTTGCGGATGAACTCGCGACTGGCACAGACCACGCCCCCCAGCGCGCGGCCCTGCCCGTCGATGTGCTTGGTGGTCGAATAGACCACGACATCGGCCCCCTGATCCACTGCCCGCGAAAAGATCGGCGTGGCAAAGACGTTGTCGGCAATCACGATGGCGCCCGCCGCATGGGCAATTTCGGCCACGCCGCGGATGTCCACCAGTTCCAGCGTCGGATTCGACATGCTCTCGAAAAACACCGCCTTGGTGCCCGGCGTCACGGCTGCCCGCCATGCCGCAAGGTCCGCGCCGTCCACAAACGTCACCTTGACCCCGAACTTGCGCAGCACCTCTTCCAGCACATAAAGGCACGACCCGAACAGCGCCCGCGACGAAACCACATGGTCCCCGGCGCGCAACAGCGACATCAGGGCGCCTGACACCGCCGCCATGCCACTTGCCGTGGCAAAGGCGTCCTCGGTCCCCTCCAGCGCCGCGATGCGCTCTTCGAACATCCGGGTGGTCGGGTTGCCATAGCGGGCATAGATGAATTCATCCTCGCCCGCCTGGACAAAGCGCTGTTCGGCGCTTTCGGCATCGGGATAGACAAAACCCTGGGTCAGGAAGATCGCCTCGGCCATCTCGCCATATTGGCTGCGACGGCTGCCCTCATGCACGAGTTTCGTGCGCGTTTTCCAGTCCTTGCTGCCCGTCTTGTCCATCGCCTGCTCCAAACAAAAAGCCCCGCAACCAAAAGGTTCCGGGGCAACAACCCTGACCCTTTTAGCGGCTTGTTTAACGTGGCCCGCAATCCGGTAACAAAGCGCCACGGGGGCAAGAATTAGCGCCGCCCCCGACAAAGGTCAACGCCCCTTGCCGGGGCTGTTCTGGAAATACGGCTATTGCGATCACAGGCTGTGGGGGGCGGTGAAATCGCCCGGCCCGCCCGTCACATCCGCCCGTAGCCTGCGGCATAGGCATCATCCACCGTGCGCACCAGCGCCAGCAGAACCCGGTGCGACAGCATGGGCAACAGGCCGAAATAGACCAGCCACACCGTCAGCGACGACTGGGCGATCATGGTTTCGTTCAGCAGCAGCA
>JANMCI010000410.1:0-10983 GCA_031361245.1 Rhodobacterales bacterium | reverse complement strand
GAAGCGCAGACCCTCGGCGGCCATGGCGACGCGGTACGCCTCGTCCTCGGGCAGGCGGGAGGCGGCGTAATCGCCAAGGGTGGCAAAGCCCGAAAGGTCGGGGTCCTGTTCCATATAGCCGACGGTGACACCGGGCGAGAGAACCCGTGTGCCGTGGTCGGGTTCAGACAGGCCGGCCATGATTTTCATCAGGGTCGATTTGCCCGAGCCGTTGCGGCCGACAAGGGCCACGCGGTCGCCGGGCTGGATGGTCATGTCCAGCCCCTCGAACAGGGGATTGCCGCCGAAGGTCAGCGAGATTTGCGAAAGCTGGAGAAGGGGTGCGCGTGCCATGGCGCGCAAGTACGGCGGGCAGCGGCCGGGGTCAACTGGTGGTGTCGGCGGCAAGGGCGCGCAGGGCGGCGGCGCGGTGGGCCGGGATGGCGGCGATGGCGAGACCAGTGAAGACGTGGAGGGTGTCGAGATCGCGGTCGATGACGGCGTGGTCCGAGACCCAGCCTCCCATGCCGAGATAGGTTCTGAGGAGGGGCGGCAAGGCGGGGATGCGGTCGGGCGTCTGCTGGGCATAGCGGGCAAGGGCAACCGCCTCGACCACGCGGACGCCGGGGCTGCGGTCGGATGGGGCGAGATGGTGGCGCGCGAGGTGACCAAGGGCCGCGCCATGGGCGGCGGGATCCGCGCCGGCAAAGCTGGAGCAGCCAAACAGCATCGCGGTGCCCTGAGCGTCAACCAGGCGGGTCAGGGCGGCCCAGGCGAGGCGCAGAATGTCCGGGTCGGAGCGGTCAGGATGCAGACAAAAGCGGCCAAGCTCGATCAGGGGGGCGTCGAGGTTGGCCAGCGGGGTCAGGTCGTAGAATTGCGCGGCATAGCCCGCGGCGGTGGCGCGGCCGTTGGCAAAGGTCATAAGGCGGTAGCAGCAGACCAGATCGCCGGTGACGGTATCGCTGACCAGCATGTGCTGGCAGCGCGTATCGAAGGGATCGGCATCGGTGGCGGACTGGCGCTGGCCGCGCGCGGCACGAAAGCACAGATGGCGCAGCGTAAAGGCGGCGCTGAGATCAGCCTCGCTGACGGCAAGGCGGGCAGAGTAGTGGCCTTTGGTCAGCGGTTGCATCAACTCTCCTTGTTCGGACTTGGCGTGGCGGCCATGGTCGCTTAACTTTGGCGCAATGCAAGTGGGTGGACAGGAGAACGAGATGGACAAAGTGACGAAGACCGATGCGCAATGGCGGGCGGAGCTTGATGATCTGGCGTTCAAGGTCACGCGCCAGCACGGGACCGAGCGGGCGTTTACCCATGACGACTTTCCCAAGGAGCCGGGGGTGTTTAGCTGCGTGTGTTGCGGAGCACCCCTGTTCGGGCAGGACACCAAGTTTGACAGCGGCACCGGCTGGCCCTCGTTCTTTGCGCCGCTGGATGGCGATATGGTGGGCGAAAAGGTTGACCGTGGTTTCTTTACAACCCGCACCGAGGTGCATTGCAACCGCTGCGAGGCGCATCTTGGGCATGTGTTTCAGGACGGGCCGCTGCCTACGGGCCAGCGGTATTGCATCAACGGAGTGGCGTTGAAGTTCCAGGAGAAGGCGTGAGCCACGGCGGGCAGCCGGGACTTATTTGAACAGGTTGTCCGTGTTCAGCTTGCCGAGGTTGCCGAAAACCTGCGCCAGAACGCTTTTGCCGCGGATGTTGGTGGTGGTCACACGGCGGGACAGGGGAACGATCTGGCCCTTCTCAAGCCCGAATCGCTCGATGTTGGCGACAGTGCCGTCGGGATCAAAGCTGATGGTCAGGACCTGACGGTCAATCTCGACCGGCTCGGCCG
Source organism: Rhodobacterales bacterium (assembly GCA_031361245.1). Taxonomy (GTDB): domain Bacteria; phylum Pseudomonadota; class Alphaproteobacteria; order Rhodobacterales; family Rhodobacteraceae; genus Stagnihabitans. The sequence continues at coordinate 9,161 of JANMCI010000410.1, read as the reverse complement.
CGCCCACGGTTTTCCAGCGACTTTGGACATAATACCACGCCTCGTCGCCCAGAAGCCCGGAAGCCGCCGGCTGGCCGATGGTGGCACTGACCGACTCGCGGGTGTCGACGCCGACCTGCAGGACCGCGAGGTCCTCGTCGGTGGGAAGATAGCCGTGATTGGAAAAAATCGGAGTGCAGGCCGCGATGACGAGGGTGAACGACAGGACAAGCCAGCCATACAAGGTCAGCCCGCGTCCCGGACCTCGCCCACTTGTAACGCCAATCGTCATCCCTGCCCCTGCCCTGCCTGTAGCCCCGGTCCCGCAGACCAGAGCACTTGCGAAGGGCCCGCGTCAATCCATGACAAGGGGGCCCGCGCCGGGGCCTTGTACGTGGTCCCTGCCCCATGGATTACAGAAAGCGGAGCGTCGGTTCAAGAAAGGAACGCTTGACCTGCAAAACGGGGCAGTTCAAAGCCAAGGCAAGGAGACAGATGATGACCAGTGAAAGCCCGAAAACCCCCGATCCCGCGCTGCCGAGCCTGGTGTTTCGCGTCGCGGCGATTGCCGGCAGGTCGGCAACCCATGTCAGATTCACCCCCGATCCGGCAGCGCGCAAGGCAATTTCGGCGGCGCTGGGCCTGCTGGATCTGCCGCACATGCAGTTTGACGGCGAGATCAGGCCGAGTGGAAAGCGCGATCTGGTGCTGTCGGGCACATTGACGGCTTTGGCCATCCAGCCCTGTTCGGTCTCGCTGGAGCCGGTCAGAACCCGCATCAACGAGACCGTGGTGCGCCAATACCTCGCGGATTTCCAGATCGCCGACGGCGAAGAGGTCGAGATCCCGGAAGACGACACGCTGGAGCCTTTGGGCGAGACGATCGACGCCGCTCAGGTCGCCATCGAGGCGCTGGCACTGGCGTTGCCGCTTTATCCGCGCGCGCCGGGGGTGGACTTGGGCGATGTGACGGTGGCGGCGCCGGGCATTTCGCCGATGAGCGATGCCGACCTGAAGCCCTTTGCCGGGCTGGCAAAACTGATCGACAAGAGCCAAAGCCCGGACGATGCGGACTGAGCTTGCCGCATGGCAGAAAAGGGCTTGCGCGCAGCATTAATCCGGTTATGTTCCGCGCTTCATTCAAGGGGCTTCAACTGAGCCGGTCCTGACGGGGCGTGCAAAGAAAAGTCTGGGAAAACAGGGGCATGTCCCCAAAACTTTAGGTGAGACATGGCTGTCCCGCAGAATCGCACGACCTCTTCCAAGACCGGCATGCGCCGGGCGCATGACGCGCTTGTCGCCGCAAATCCGGGTGAATGCCCGAACTGTGGCGAACTGAAGCGCCCGCACCACGTCTGTGGCTCGTGTGGCCATTACGACGCTCGCGAAGTCACAGCTTCGGTCAAGGCTTCGGATATCGACGAGGACGCGGCGTAAGCCGCCCTCCCGGCAAACCGCCAGATGGCAAGCGAGAGCGACAGCGCATCTGATGCCGGGGTCGCAAGCCCCAGTTCCGACGGTGCCGCAAGAATCGTGATTTCGGTCGACGCCATGGGCGGCGACCGCGGACCGGCGGCAGTTGTCGCCGGTCTTGCCTTGTCTGCCCCGCAGATGCCGGATGCCGATTTCGTCCTGCATGGCGATGAGGTGGAACTGGGCAAGCTGTTGTCCCGACAACCCAGTCTGACGGGCCGCGTGCTGCTACGTTCGGCGCCGCGCGTCGTGACAATGCAGGACAAACCGGCGCAGGTGATGCGTCACGGCGCCGGCACGTCGATGTGGTCGGCCATCGATTCGGTCAAGAACGGCGAGGCGCAGGTTGCGGTCAGTTGCGGCAATACCGGGGCGCTGATGGCGGTGGCGATGATCCGGCTGCGCAAGCTGCCGGGGGTGAACCGTCCGGCCATTGCCTGTCTGTGGCCGTCGCGCAATCCCGGCGGGTTCAACCTGATGCTGGACGCGGGTGCCGACATCAAGGCGGATGCCGAGGACCTTTTGCAATACGCGATGATGGGCGCGTCCTATGCCCGCAACGGCATGGGCATCAAGCGGCCGCGCGTCGGCCTGCTGAACGTCGGCACCGAGGACCACAAGGGCAGCGCCGAACTGAAGCTGGCGCTGGACCAGATCGCCGGGGCCGCCGTGATCGGAGACTATGACTTCGTCGGCTATGTCGAGGGCGTGGATCTGCCCTCGAACCGGGTCGATGTGATCGTGACGGACGGCTTTACCGGCAATGTGGCGCTGAAAACGGCTGAAGGCACGGCGCGGCTGATCGGGGATTTCCTGCGCGAAGCCTTTGACGCGACGATCCTGTCGAAGGTTTCCGGCCTTCTGGCGGGGGCCGCCCTGTCGCGGCTGCGCCACCGGATGGATCCGCGCCGGTCCAATGGCGGGGTGTTTCTGGGGCTGAACGGCATTGTCGTCAAATCGCACGGTTCGGCGGATGCCACGGGCGTCGCTTCGGCCCTTGCGATGGCCTATCAACTGGCCAAGTCAGGCTTCAGAGAGCGGCTTGCGGCGCGGGTTGCATCTGCGCATGGCACGGGGCACAGTGCGGCCACAACGTTGGATGAACCTACGGGAACAGGGGCGGAGCTGCCGGAATGACATTGCGCGCCGTGGTCAAGGGCGTCGGGCACTATCTGCCCGAGCGGGTCGTCCCGAATGCCGAACTGGAAACCCTGGTCGCAACCTCTGACGAATGGATCAGGAGCCGGTCCGGCATCGAGCGCCGCCATTTCGCCGCCGAGGGCCAGACGACATCCGATCTGGCGACAGGGGCGGCAACGGCTGCGCTGGCGGACGCCGGGATCGAGGCAGGCGACATTGACGCGATCGTGCTGGCAACATCGACGGCCGATCTGACCTTTCCGTCGGCAGCCACCATGGTGCAGGCCAATCTGGGCATGAAAAGCGGCTTTGCCTTTGATTTGCAGGCGGTTTGCGCCGGGTTCGTCTTTGCGTTGGCCACGGCGAATGCGCTGATCGTTTCGGGTCAGGTGAAACGGGTACTGGTGATCGGGGCCGAAACGTTCTCCAAGCTGATGGATTGGTCCGACCGCGGGACCTGCGTGCTGTTCGGCGACGGCGCCGGGGCGCTGGTGCTGGAGGGGGTCGAGCAGGCCGGTACCAGCGCCGACCGCGGCATCCTGTCCACCGATCTGCACAGCGACGGGCAGTTCAAGGATCTGCTGTATGTCGACGGCGGTGTGTCGACCGGCACGACGGGGCATCTGAGGATGCAAGGCAAGGAAGTCTTTCGCCATGCCGTCGAAAAGCTGGCGGAAACCGCCCATACCGCGCTGGAAAAGGCCGGGTTGACGGCGGATGACGTGGACTGGATCGTGCCGCATCAGGCCAATATCCGGATCATCGAGGCCACCGCCAAGCGGATGCAGATCGCCATGGACCGGGTGGTTGTGACCGTTCAGGACCACGGCAACACCTCGGCCGCGTCGATTCCCCTTGCCCTGTCGGTCGGCAAAAAGCGCGGGCAGATCAAGCCGGGTGACCTTTTGGTGACCGAGGCGATTGGCGGCGGACTGGCATGGGGATCGGTGATTATTCGCTGGTAAGGGCCCGAAATCGGGGCGACGGCGAACAAGCCTGCGAAATTCCACCGGAAATCGGTGGAAAGAACGCTTTCCAAGCCCCTGTTATTGACTCGCAATTTGATCCCGCGCATGTTTGCTCAAAAGCCCGGGGGGAAATGATGAGTGAAAAGACTCTGACGCGCATGGACTTGAGCGAATCGGTATTTCGCGAAGTTGGCCTTTCACGAAACGAATCGGCCGCTTTGGTTGAAAGCGTGCTGCAACATGTCTCGGACGCGCTGGCCGGCGGCGAGACCGTCAAGATATCCTCCTTTGGCACCTTCTCGTTGCGGTCCAAGACCGCCCGGGTAGGCCGCAACCCCAAGACCGGCGACGAGGTTCCGATCTCGCCCCGCCGGGTGCTGACGTTCCGGCCCTCGCATCTAATGAAGGATCGCGTTGCGGCAGGGAAAAAGAAGTAAGGGGTGGACACGCGGATGGACAAGTCACCAGAAGCCTTCCGCACCATATCCGAAGTTGCCGAAAGCTTGGAAACGCCGGCCCATGTGCTGCGGTTCTGGGAAAGCCGGTTTCCGCAGATCAGGCCGGTGAAGCGGGCGGGCGGGCGGCGGTATTACCGTCCGGCCGATGTCGCCTTGCTGAGCGGGATCCGCCATTTGCTGCATCACGAGGGCATGACGATCCGCGGGGTGCAGAAGATCCTGCGCGAACAGGGTGTGCGCCATGTCGCCGCCATGGCCGTGGGCGGTGACGCCGGCGCGTTCGAGGCGGATGCGCTGGAGGGCGATGGCACCATAGCGGATGTCGGCGCCGCGCAAACCGCCGAAAGCACCACGGCCGAGGTTTATGAGCTGGAGCCTGCAAAGCGGTCTGCGGTGCCCGCCGACGCAGCCCCGGGCGAAGTCGTCTCGTTGCGCACGCCGACGCGGCCCCTGGTCGAGGTTGAGGCGCAGCTGGAAACTCCGCCGCCGCCGCCGCCAAAGGCGGCCGATGCGGCCGACGAAGAGGTGCCGGAGGCCGGGCACGTCTGGGTCGACGACGAGCCGGAACTTGACCTGTCGGCGCCGGCAAGCCTCTTTCCCGCCGGACCGCCCGCTTCGCAGCCACCTGCGGCGGCGGAACCGGCGGACGACGCCGGTTTCATGGCGCAGATCCCGCAGGCCGAACCGATGTTGTCGGGCATTGCGACCCGGTTGCGGGCCCTGCCCCGGCCTGTTTCGGCCGAGGCGCTGCCCGAATTGATGGAATTGCACAGCCGCCTTGGCCTTTTGCAGGCGCAGATGGCCGAAGCCCTGCGCCAACGCAGGTAGGTGGCGCGGTTCGTGCACTTCTCCACTTGTCCCCGCATGGAATTTCGTTATGTATCCGCCATTCGTCGGGCCATAGCGCAGCCTGGTTAGCGCGTCCGTCTGGGGGGCGGGAGGTCGAGAGTTCAAATCTCTCTGGCCCGACCAATTTCGAAACCGCCCGCTTGGCCTTGCGCCCTGCGGGCGGTTGCGTTTCGGACGCGCTGTGATGCAAAGGAACCTTCAGATGCTTGGCGTGCTGCCTGCCCAGTCCATACGGTCGATGATCGCGAGCGGAGGCATTGCTGCCACCACCCCCGTGCTGCCCGAACAGGTTCAGCCCGCCAGTCTGGATCTGCGGCTGGGCACGGTCGCCTACCGGGTGCGGGCATCGTTCCTGACCGGCGCCGGACGGACGGTGGCCGAGCGACTGGACGAGTTCACCATGCATCAGGTCGATCTGACCGGTGGCGCGGTTCTGGAAAAGGGCTGCGTCTATCTGGTCCCCCTGATGGAGCGGCTGGCCCTGCCCGAGGGTCTGACGGCTGTGGCGAATGCCAAATCCTCGACCGGGCGGCTGGACCTGCTGACGCGGACCATTACCGATGGCGGGACCGAGTTTGACCGAATCCCGGAAGGTTACAGCGGACCGCTTTATGCCGAGGTTTGCCCAAGGTCGTTCTCGGTTCTGGTGCGGGCCGGGCAGCGGCTGAACCAGATCCGGTTTCGTGCCGGACAGGCGGTGCTGTCGGATGCCGAACTTGTTGCGCTGAACGCGCGGGAGCCTTTGGTGTCCGGCACGGCGGTGATTTCGGAGGGTCTGGGCTTTTCGGTGGATCTGAAGCCTGCGGAGGGTGATCTGCTGGGCTACCGGGCCAAACCGCATACCGGGGTGATCGACCTTGACCGGATCGGCCATTACCCCGCACGGGATTTCTGGGAAGAGGTGCGGGCCAGCGACGGTCGGATCATTCTGGACCCCGGTGCCTTTTATATCCTGGTCAGCCGCGAAGCCGTGACGATCCCGCCCGATTTTGCCGCCGAAATGGCGCCCTACCTTGCCATGGTCGGCGAATTCCGGGTGCATTACGCCGGATTTTTCGATCCAGGCTTTGGTTATGCCGCGGCGGGTGGCGCGGGTTCGCGCGGCGTGCTGGAGGTGCGTTGCCACGAAGCGCCGTTCGTGCTGGAGCATGGCCAGGTCGTGGGGCGGCTGGTGTATGAGCGGATGGCCGCGCGACCCGAAACGTTGTATGGTGTGGGGATCGCGTCGAACTATCAGGGTCAGGGTTTGAAATTGGCCAAACAGTTCAAGCTGGGATGAGCGATGTGGGGGCGGGCATTGGTCCTGTCTCTGGTTCTTGGCCCGCTGGTCGCGCAGGCCGATGTGCTGACCTTTGAAATCCGGCCAAATGCCGACCCGTCCCAGAACCTGTCGTGCCGGATGGAGTTGCGCGACGGATTGATGATTGCCGTCGAGGTCAAGGGGGTCGGGATGCCGCCGCGCCGTGCCATGCGTTGGCCGGTGCGGCGCGGCGAAGCGGCGGCGATGGGCGATGCCTTGGCAGCGTTGATTGCCGGCGATCTGCCCAGCGTCGAAGTCAATTCTTCGCACGGTCCGTCACCGCCTTTTGTTTCTGTCACATGGTCGACGCGGGTTTCCGGGGCGCCACTATCGGGGCAATACTTCCAGTCCGGACTGGATATGCCACCGCCGCTGGCGCGGGTCATCGACGCAGTGATGCCGGGCAGCGCCTGTCAGGGGGCGACGAACTGATCAAGGCGGATTGCCTGCAATCCGCCCTAGCGGCCGAGTTTGCGCGCAAGGTCGGCGGCCTGACGGGCGCGTTTGGCCATCGCCTGGGCATCCTGCGCCTGCGTCCGATCCTCCGGCGACATCAGGTTGGCGGGTTTGCCCCGGCGGGTGGCATAGTCGATCCCCGACTTGACGCCGCGGTTCACCAACTGCCGCAGAACGGTGTTGATGATCATCTGGATTATCCGGTCCATGGTTCAGTCCTCAAACAGTTCACTTTGCCCTTCAGGGGTGTCTTCATCATCTGGAAGCAGGTCAGCGCCCGGCAAGGGGCGGTTGTCCAGCAGCCCGGCGGCGCGCAGTTCCTTTAACCCCGGCAGATCGCGGGTGGTCTCGAGCCCGAAGTGATCGAGGAAGTGGTCGGTCACGACAAAGGTCACCGGGCGGCCGGGGGTCATGCGCCTGCGGCCAAAGCGGATCCAGTCCAGCTCGATCAGCTGATCGACGGTGCCGCGGCTGACGGCGACACCGCGGATCTCTTCGATCTCGGCGCGGGTGACGGGTTGGTGATAGGCGACGATGGCGAGGGTTTCGATCGCGGCGCGCGACAGCTTGCGGGTCTCGACGCTTTCCTTGTGCATAAGGTGGCCAAGATCGGCGGCGGTGCGCACGGCATAGGCATTGCCGACCTTGACGATGTTGACGCCCCGGCCTTCGTAGCGTTTGCGCAGGGTCACAAGGGCCTCGGCGGGATCGCTGCCTTCGGGAAGGCGGGCGGACAGCTCGGTCAGCGTCACAGGCTCGGCAGAGGCGAAGAGGACGGCCTCGACCATGCGTTCCTGCTCGCCCATCGGCGGGGCCTCGAACAGGCTGCGCTCGATGGGTTCGTCGGTATCTGTCATGGGTCTCTCCGGCGGATCTCGACGGGGGCGAAGGATTCGGACTGACGCAAATGGACCTGACCGCGTTTGGCAAGCTCGAGGATGGCCGCGAAATGGGCGGCGGTGGCTGAGCGGCGGCGGGCGGGGGTGATGTCCCAGCCCTCGGGCAAAAACGAGGTCAGATCGGCCCAGTTGCCGGCAAAGCCGATGAGGCCGCGCAGCCGGTCGAGCGCCTGTTCCATGGTAAAGACGTTCTCGCGGTCCATCGAATAGGGACGAAAGTCGTCGCGGGTGCGGATGCGGGCATAGGCGCGCATCAGGTCCAGCAGGGTCGCCTCGTACCGGATGTCGCGGCGGCGTTCGACCGCTTCGGGAATGCCGCGGGCAAAGACGTTGCGACCCAGCTGGTCAAGCGCCATGAGGCGGGAAGCGGCCTCGCGCATCGCCGCCAGACGCTCGAGCTGAAACGCCAGATGGGCGGCGAGGTCCGAGGCGGAGGGCCCAGCCTCGCCGGGTTCGGGCGGCAAAAGAAGGCGGGATTTGAGATAGGCGAGCCAGGCCGCCATCACCAGATAATCCGCCGCAAGTTCGATGCGTAACTGATGAGCCTGATTGATGAAACTCAGATATTGCTCGGCCAGTTGCAGCACCGATATCTTGCGCAGATCGACCTTCTGGCTGCGCGACAGGGTCAAGAGCAGATCGAGCGGCCCTTCGTAGCCGTCCACGTCGACGATCAAGGCTTCGGCGGCCATGCGGTCGGAGGGGGCAAAGCGGTCGCTCTGCTCCCAAGGGTCAGGTTCAGCCATGGGGATCGCCCGCCATCATCGCGGAAAGTTCGGCTTGAAGCTCGGCAATGTCAACCGGCTCCGGTTCCCGGCGGGCCATGAGGGAAGCTTGGGCCCGGGCCCGGGTGGCGGCACCCATCTCTCCCGCAGCGGCCGCAACCATCTGCATCTCGGGCAGGTCGCCCTTGCAGTGCAGAGCCAGGTCGCAGCCGGCGGCAAGGGCCTCGGTGGTGCGGGACGCGAGGTCGCCGGCAAGGGCGTTCATGTTCAGATCGTCGGTCATGAGCAGGCCGTGAAACCCAATGTCATGGCGGATGAGGGTGATCATGGTGAAGGACTGGGTTGCGGGGTGCTGATCGTCGTAAGCCGTGAAAACCAGGTGCCCGGTCATCCCCATGGGCAGATGGTTGAGCGCGCGGAAAGGGACGAAGTCCTGCGCCATGAGCTGCTCGCGCGGGGCGGTTACGGTGGGCAGGTCGTGGTGAGCGTCCACGATGGTGCGGCCGTGACCGGGAATGTGTTTGACGACCGGCAGCACGCCCTCGGCCAGATGCGCCTCGGCGACGGCCAGGGCAATGGCGGAAACCTTGGCCGGGTCGGAGCCATAGCAGCGATTTTTCAGAAAGGGATGGGTGTTGGAGGTGATGAGGTCGCCGAGCGGCGCGCAGTTGGCGTCGATGCCGACGGACATCAGCTCGCGGGCAATCAGCCGGTAGCGCAGCGCCATGGCCCGGACCGCATGCGGCCCGGCGGCCTGCACAAAATCCAAGGGAGGCGTCCATTCGCGCCAGTGCGGTGCGCGCAGTCGCTGGACGCGCCCGCCCTCCTGATCGACCAGGATGGGGGCGTTGCGGCCCACCGCCGCCCGCAAGTCTGCGGTCAGGCGGCGAAGCTGATCGGGATTTTCGACATTC
>JANMCI010000397.1:0-4523 GCA_031361245.1 Rhodobacterales bacterium | reverse complement strand
AAGGGCTTTGCCCCGATCAGCAGATATGCAAGCGCTGCGGCGTTCCGGGCAGCCGCGGCAGGAAGGGATTGCACGGCAAAGCGTGCCAACCACGGCAGCAGTTGCGGCAGAGCCCCCGGCCGGATGGCCAGCGGCGAGTTGCGGTTGAAAAGGAGTTGCGGCAGAGCCCACAGAACCTGCGGTGTCCCCACCGGCATCACCGCATAGTCGGCGATGGTCCCGGCATTTCCGTAACTCGCCCCCGATCCCGGCGGATCCGGGTCAACCAGCACAACCTCGTGCCCCTCTGCAACCAGGGCTTCGGCAATGGCCAGACCGACCACTCCGGCGCCAAGGACAGCGATTTCGACATTGACGTGCCGCACCATGGATCGACCTACACTCTCCGTGCCCAAGGGCCATGACTTTCAGGCAAGGCTCGCAGCCCCCGGGACATCACCTCGTTACATGCAGGTTTGGAAAAGCGCGCGGGTGTTTTCGCGCGTCATCACCTTGGGATTGCCACCGCAGGACGGGTCCTCCAGTGCCATATCCGTCAGCATGTCCAGATCAGTCTCCTTGACCCCCATAGCCGTCAGATTGGACGGGATGTTCAGCAAGGCGCGCAGCTTCATCACCTGGTCGCGAAAGCCTGCAAAGCCGCCCTTGATGCCAAGATAAGCGGCAGCCGCGTCCAGTCGGCCTTCGATCTCGGCCCGGTTGTAGTCCAGAACCATCGGCATGACGACCGCATTGGTGGTGCCGTGATGCGTGCCATAAACGGCCCCGATCGGGTGGCTGAGGGAATGGATCGCCCCCAGACCCTTCTGGAAGGCAACAGCCCCCATCGCCGCCGCCGACATCATATGGGCGCGGGAGTCAAGATCGTCCGGGTGGGCATAGACCTTGGGCAGGTTTTCAAAGACCAGCCGCATCCCTTCAAGTGCTATGCCCTGCGACATCGGGTGGTAAAACGGGCTGCAATAGGCCTCCAGACAATGGGCCAGCGCGTCCATGCCGGTGCCTGCCGTGATGAACTTCGGCATGCCCACGGTCAGCGCCGGGTCGCAGATGGTGACGGCCGGCATCAGTTTGGGATGGAAGATGATCTTCTTCTTGTGCGTCGCCGAATTGGTCAACACACCGGCGCGGCCCACTTCCGACCCGGTCCCGGCCGTTGTCGGCACCGCGATGATCGGGGCGATCTTGCTGGCATCGGCGCGGGTGTACCAGTCGTCGATGTCCTCCAGATCCCAGACCGACAGATCCTTGCGCTGATGCGCCATCAGGGCAATCATCTTGCCCAGGTCCAGACCCGATCCGCCGCCAAAGGCCACGACGCCGTCATGACCGCCCGCCAGATACATGGCGATGCCGTCTGTCATGTTCTTTTCGTTCGGGTTTGGGTCGACCTCGGAAAACACCGCGCGGCCAAGGCCCGCTGCCGCCAGAATATCCAGCGCTGCAGCGGTGATCGGCAGGCTGGCGAGTGCCTTGTCGGTCACCAGCAAAGGTTTCTTCAGACCGACGGCCTTGCACTGTTCTGCCAGTTCGGAAATCCGGCCCACACCGAATTTGATGGGGGTTGGGTAGGACCAGTTGCGGTTGGGGACATTGTGCGTCATCGGATCAGACTTTCTTGAGATGGTAGGATTTCGGGCGGGTTACCGAATGGAACCCGAGATAGGACAGCGAGCCGCCACGGCCGGTGTCCTTGCAGCCGGTCCAGCACAGCGCCGGATCCAGATAATCGGCGCGGTTCATAAAGACCGTGCCGGTTTCGATCTGCGCGCCAATCGCGGCGGCGGTGTCATAGTCCTGCGTCCAGATGCTTGCCGTCAGCCCATAGCGGCTGTCATTCATCAGCCGCAGAGCCTCGGCATCATCCTTCACCTTCATTATGCCGACGACCGGTCCAAAGGATTCCTCCATCATCACCCGCATCGAATGATCGACATTCACCAGGATTTGTGGCGCCAGATATGCGCCGCCATCGTCGGCGGGAAAGGTCGCAGGGTCGATCAGCGGCTTTGCCCCCTGCGCCACCGCCTCGGCAATCTGATCGCGCACCACCTTGGCAAAGCGCTTGTTGGCCATGGGTCCCAAGGTCGAAGCGGCGTCAAACGGGTTGCCCAGTTTCAATGCGTTGACCCAAGCCACCGACTTCTCCACAAAGGTGTCATAGAGGCTCTCGTGCACATATATCCGCTCGATCCCGCAACAGCATTGCCCCGCATTGAACATCGCCCCGTCCATAAGCGTATCCACCGCCGCGTCCAGATTGGCGTCGGCGCGGACGTAAGCAGGATCCTTGCCGCCCAATTCCAACCCCAAGGCCGTAAAGGTCCCCGCTGCCGCCCGCTCCATCGCCTGCCCGCCCGCAACCGAGCCGGTGAAGTTGACAAAGTTGAAGGCGCGGGCAGCGATCAGGCCTTCGGTCGTTGCATGATCCAGCACAACATTCTGGAAGACATCCTCTGGCACGCCTGCGGCATGAAAGGCTTCGGCCAGACGCTCGCCGACCAGCATGGTCTGGCTTGCGTGCTTCAGCACCACCGAGTTTCCGGCGATCAGCGCGGGGACCAGCGTGTTGATCGTGGTCAGATAGGGATAGTTCCACGGGGCCACGATGAAAACCACGCCCACCGGTTCGCGGGAGATATAGCGGCGAAACTTGTCGCTGTCCTCGATCACCGTCGGCGCCAGCGTTTGCGCAGCGATTTCAGACATGTAGTCGGTGCGCGCGTTCACCCCGCCGAATTCGCCGCCAAATCGGGTCGGGCGACCCATTTGCCAAGCGATCTCTTCGACTACCTTTTCTTTCATATCGTTCAACCGGGCGACCCCGGCCTTGACCAAGGCAACCCGCTCGGCCAAGGGGCGGGCCGCCCATGGTTTTTGCGCGGCCCGGGCGCGGGCGACCACTGCGGCGGCGGCTTGGGCAGTCAAGGGCATCCGTTCGGCGTAAACGCGGCCATCGACGGGGGAAATCAGTTGGATCGGTATCATCTTGTCACCTTGTAGGGTGCGCATTCATGGCGCACCTGTAATTGGGGAGGATGGTGCGCCCGGAACGCGCACCCTTTGTCTTACACTTTCGGCCAGACCGCCGTGTCATGGTCGGGATGCTGGTGGTTGCTTCGGCGGATCAGGTCACAGCGTTCGGGCGTGTCGCCCTCGCCGTTGTCACCTCCGCCCGTGGCCGTCGCCGGCAGGTGGATAACCTCGGACAACCATGGCTCCATGGCTTCGGCGCCATAGTGGAACACCGGTTTCATTTCGCTGTGCCGGTCAAGCGCGCCGATGGTCACCAAAGCGCGCGGGCGAGAGATCGCTTCATAGGTCAGGGGCGTACCGCAGTCTCGGCAGAAGCCACGCAAGGCGTCGTCGGAGCTTTTGAAATGCGCCAGCTTTCCTCGAGGAACCCGAAAGCTGTCGCGGTGTGACCCGGCACAAGCGCCAAAGAAATTGCCCACTTGTTTTTGGCACATAGGGCAATGGCACAGGCAGGGATCGTCGGGTCTGACACGAAACTCGTAGCGAACAGCTCCGCATTGGCAACCACCAGTCCATTTGTCTCCCATCATGACTTCCTCCCTTTCCGTTAGCCATTGATCAACGATCGAATGCGATGTGCCGTTACGCGCGCTCCAAGAGGCGCTGCAGCTCGAAATCGGTCACGACGCGGTCGGTCTCGGATATTTCCCAGCGGGCGTTGTGGACATAGTGGTCCACCACATCGTCGCCAAAGGCCCTGCGCAGCATGGCCGAGCCGTTCAGCAGATCCGCCGCCTCGCGCAGGTTGTGCGGGATCTCGCGGACGTTTCCGGCCTGATACATGTCGCCCTTCATTTCCGGTTCCAGCGCCATCTTCTGTTCGATCCCTTCAAGACCCGCGGCCAGCAGGGCCGCGCAGGTCAGATAGGGGTTCACATCACTGCCCGGAATGCGGCATTCCACCCGGATCGCCTTGGAATGCTCGCCGCAGACCCGGAAGCCTGCCGTGCGGTTGTCGGCAGACCAGACCGCCTTGGTCGGCGCGAACATGCCCACGGTAAAGCGCTTGTAGCTGTTGACATAGGGCGCCAGAAACACCGTGATTTCGCGGGCAAAGGCCAGCTGGCCCGCCATGTAATGCTTCATCAGCTGCGACATGCCATGGACATCTTTCTTGTCCTCGAATGCAGGCTTGCCGTCCTTGGTCCACAGCGACTGATGCACATGCGAGGACGACCCCGCCTTGCGGTGATCATACTTGGCCATGAACGTGACCGAGCGGCCCTTGGTCCAGGCGATCTCCTTGATGCCGTGTTTGACGATGGTGTGGTTGTCAGCGGTGTCCAGCGCGTCGGAGTACTTGTAGTTCACCTCCTCCTGACCTGCGTCGGCTTCGCCCTTGGAGTTTTCGATCGGAATCCCCGCCGCGTAAAGCCCGTTGCGGACGGCGCGCATCACCTCCTCTTCCTTGGTGGTCTGGAAGATGTGGTAATCCTCGTTATAGGCGCTGATCGGGGTCAGGCCGCGAAAGCCGCTGTCCCGCAACG
>JANMCI010000340.1:0-4936 GCA_031361245.1 Rhodobacterales bacterium | reverse complement strand
CGGCCGACGAATTCCGGGATCAGGCCGAACTTCAGCAGGTCTTCCGGCTCAAGCTCGCCAAAAAGCTCTCCCGCCCCGCGCGCGTCCGGGTCCTTCACATCGGCGCCAAAGCCGATGGCAGAGCCCTTGCCGCGTTGGGCAATGATCTTTTCAAGGCCCGAAAACGCCCCGCCGCAGATGAACAGGATGTTCGTGGTGTCGACCTGCAGGAATTCCTGCTGGGGATGCTTGCGCCCGCCTTGCGGCGGCACGCTGGCAACCGTGCCCTCCATGATCTTGAGCAGCGCCTGTTGCACGCCCTCGCCCGACACGTCGCGGGTGATCGAGGGGTTGTCGGACTTGCGGGTGATCTTGTCGACCTCGTCGATATAGACGATGCCGCGCTGGGCGCGCTCGACGTTGTATTCCGACGCCTGCAACAGCTTGAGGATGATGTTCTCGACATCCTCGCCGACGTAACCGGCTTCGGTCAGCGTCGTGGCATCGGCCATGGTAAACGGCACGTCCAGACTGCGGGCCAGGGTCTGGGCCAGCAGGGTCTTGCCGCAGCCGGTCGGACCGATCAGCAGGATGTTGGACTTCGACAGCTCGACATCGGTCTTGGAGGCGTGGTTCAGCCGCTTGTAGTGGTTGTGGACCGCCACCGACAGCACCCGCTTGGCGTGGACCTGTCCGATCACGTAATCGTCCAGCACCTTGCAGATGTCGCGTGGTGTCGGCACCCCGTCCGTCGCCTTCAGACCGGTCGTCTTGGTCTCTTCGCGGATAATGTCCATGCACAGCTCGACGCATTCATCGCAGATGAACACAGTCGGCCCCGCGATCAGCTTGCGCACCTCATGCTGGCTCTTGCCGCAGAAAGAGCAGTAGAGGGTGTTCTTGCTGTCGCTGCCAGAGTTGTTCGCCATCTTGTACCTCTGCATCCGCCCCTGGGGTGAAGTTTAGGCCAACGCCCGCCCCGCCACAATGTCAATTTACCCCCTGTAACCAGGGTGCCACACTCACTTCGCCGTGTCGTCCATCTTGCCGCGGCTGTCGAGGATTTCGTCGATCAGGCCCCAGGCCTTGGCATCCTCTGCCGACATGAAATTGTCCCGCTCCAGCGCCGCTTCGACGGCTTCATAGGTATTACCGGTGTGTTTTACATAAATTTCGTTAAGACGCCGTTTCAGCTTCTCGGTCTCGCGGGCGTGAATCATGATGTCGGTCGCCTGACCCTGATAGCCGCCCGAGGGCTGGTGCACCATCACGCGGCTGTTCGGCAACGAGAACCGCATCCCCTTTTCGCCCGCCTGCAAAAGAAGCGACCCCATCGAGGCCGCCTGCCCGATCACCAGCGTCGACACCTTGGGACGGATGTATTGCATCGTGTCATAGATCGACAGGCCCGAGGTCACGACACCCCCTGGGCTGTTGATATACATCGAGATTTCCTTGGAGGGGTTCTCGGCCTCAAGGAACAGAAGCTGGGCGCAGATCAGGCTCGACATGCCGTCATGGACGGGGCCGGCCAGAAAGATGATCCGTTCTTTCAGCATGCGGGAATAGATGTCATAGGCCCGCTCGCCCCGGCTGGTCTGCTCAACGACCATCGGCACGAGGGTGTTCATATAGTGGTCTACGGGATCGCGCATTTTTCCAAACCTGCCTGATTGCTTTTGAAACGTTTATCGACGGATGCTTTCCAGAGTCTTAGTGGCGAGAGCCGGGGGCTGCAAGGGCAGGTGTTCTCAACCCTGCGTGTCGGCCATGACGCGGGCCAGCAGGCTGGCGGGCGCGGGCACAGGCAGGACCATCGCGGTGCGGCTGAGCCGCCCGGCCTCCTTGGCGGTCAGGCCAAGTCCGGCCAGCACCATCTCGGCCGCCTCTTCGGCAAACCCTTCCGGCACCGGGCCCTGGGTCAGCCGGTACATCGCGCCGACGCTGATGCCCCCGATCAGCGTCAGGCACAGGTCACGGTCGCGCGGATGAAAACGGCCGCTGGCCAAACCCTCGTCGATATTGGGCGCGACAACGCGGAAAAAGGCGTGCGACGGGTCCGACACCGGCCACCCCGCCCGAGAGATGAACCCGCCAAGGCGCGGGCAAGCGGCGACAAGGCCCAGAATGGCGCGCAGGCCCAGCGCGGCCCGCAGTGCCGGGTCGTCGTGCTGGCGTGTCAACGTGTGGACCGTGGTGATCATGTCGTCGGCCAGCCGCAGCGCCAGATCGCGCACCAGAGCGGCGGGACTGGCATAGTATTTGTAAAAGGTGCCGCGCGACACTCCGGCCGCCCGGACGATGTCGTCGATGACCGCCCCCTCGGGGCCGCAGGTCGCCATCAACCGCAAGGCGGCGTGCAACTCCCGTGATCTTCGTCCTTGTCCACGGGCCGCGCCAAATCGGCTGGGCGCGGCTCGGCCTCTTCTTTGCGCTGACCTGCGTGATCAGCTGGAGCTTAGAATCCGTCTCCATCGCCACCGGCTTCCCCTTCGGCCACTATCACTACACCGACAGTCTGGGTCCGAAACTGGGAACCGTGCCTTTGCTGATCATGCCCGCCTATTTCGGGGTCTGCTACATCTCTTGGATCATCGCAGGCCAACTGGCCGACCACAACCGCCCTGCCCCGCGCGCGACCCTGACCCTTGCCATCGTCGCCTCTTTCGTCATGGTGATGTGGGACCTGTCGATGGACCCGGCCCGCGCCACTGTCCACCAAGCCTGGATCTGGCATGACGGCGGGGCCTATTTCGGCGTGCCTTTCGTGAATTTCGCAGGCTGGTTCCTGTGCGTCTTTACCATCTTCATGGCTTACGGCCTGCTCGCCCCCCGACTGATCGCCAAAAACCCGGCAGAGGCCGCCAGCACCGACGGTCTGCCCCTTGGCCTCTACGCCGGCCTTTTCGCCGAGTTCCTGTCCTTTGTCGTGTGGCCGCACGATGGCAGCGTCACCGATGCCGCGGGGACGGTCTGGGTGCTGCGTGACATTTACCAATCCCTTGCCCTTGTCTCGATCTTCACCATGGGTTTCGTGATCGTGCTGGGTCTGCTCAAACTCAGCCAGACCCGCCCCACCTGACTTCTAGTCCGCAAAGACCCTGCGCGCGCGCATCACGCGCGCAGCCGCCGTCATCAGACACAGCGCGCCAAATCCCCAAGCCAAGGGTGCCGCAAGCTCCGGCCACAGACACAGGGCCACAAAGAACAGGATGGTCTCGGTGCCTTCCAGCAGACCCGCGGTGAAATAAAGCGATTTCTCGCCCCGGTCTGCGGTCGTCAGAGCATGCTTTTCGGCCAGCACGGCATAGCCCAGAAAGCTCGACCCGTTGACATAAAAGCTCAAGAGCAAAAAGCTGACGGCAAGGGCGTTCTGGCCGGGATCGCGCAGCGCAAAGGCAAAGGGCACGGCGCCATAGAACAGAAAGTCGGCCACGATATCCAGATAACCGCCAAGATCGGTCTTTCGGGTCGCCCGCGCAATCGCACCGTCCAGCCCGTCCGCAACCCGCCCGGCCAGCAGCGGCACCAGCGCCAGCCAGCCCGGCCAGCCCAGCGCAATCACCGCCGCAGCCCCAAGACCCAGCGCCAGCCCCACGGCCGTCATGCCGTCCGCCGTCCAGCCCCGCGCCGCCAGCCCCCTCCCCCAGCGGTTCACCACCGGGTCGATCACCTTGCGCATCATTCCGTCCAGCATGTCAGGTGTCCTTGACTTGGGGCCCCGGTCAGCCAAGCCTTGGGGTCAGGAGCATCCATATGACGCGCACGCACCTTAGCCAATTCCCTTTCGCGCTCGCCCTGGGTCTGACTCTGGCCTCCTGCGTCGCGGTCACGGTCCAGCGCACGACGACCGTGGCCGGGATCGGCGGCCCCGTCCGCCCCTGGCCCGCCTCGGCCACCTGCCCCGTGCCCGCCCGCAGTGCCGCCGACACCCGGCGCATGGTTTCCCTCATGAATGGCGAACGCGCCAAGGCCGGGCTTGCCCCGCTGGTCCTGTCCCCGGCGCTCGGCACCGTCGCCCATGCCTATGCCTGCGAGGTTGCCGCCCGCCGCGACATCGGCCACACCGGCAGCGACGGCTCGTCCTTGTCCGAACGACTGGCGCGCGGCGGGGTCGCGGCGACCATGGTGGCCGAGAACAACGCCGCCGGCCACACCTCGGCCGAAGCGGTGGTGGCCGGTTGGATGACCTCGCCCCGACACCGCGCCAACATCCTGCGGCGCGATGCGGTGCGGGTCGGCATCGGGCTTGCCGGCACCTCGCCGCTGGTCTGGGTCGCGGATTTCACCTCATGACCGGGCCGGCCGCGTTGTCACAATGTCGTGGGGGCAATTGCCAATCGCGCCCGATCCTTCCTAGGCTTCGCGGCACCAACGGGAGAGTGGAATGAATCGTCGGGAATTCGGGCGACTGGCCGCGGCCAGTGCGGTGATGATCGTGGCCGCAGGGCGGACCAGTGCCGCCGATTGGCAAGGCACGCTGGCGGCAGCGCGCGGTCAGACCGTCTATTTCCACGCCTGGGGCGGTGACCCCAAGATCAACGACTTCATCGCGTGGGTCGGGGCGCTTGCGCAGGAGCGTCATGGCGTCACGCTGACCCATGTCAAGCTTGCCGCAACCTCGGATGCGGTGGCGCGGGTGGTTGCCGAACAGGCGGCGGGCCAGACCAGCGGCGGGGCGGTCGATCTCATCTGGATCAACGGCGAGAATTTTGCGGCGATGAAATCCAAGGGCCTGCTCTTCGGCCCCTTTGCGGACGGTCTGCCGAACTTCGCCCTTGTCGATACCCTGGGCCAGCCCGCCACCGTCACCGATTTCACCGAGCCGACCGGCGGCTATGAAAGCCCTTGGGCCATGGCGCGTCTGGTCTTTGAATACGACAGCGCCCGCCTGCCCGTGCCCCCCGACAGCATTCAGGACCTTGCCGCCTGGGCCGCGGCCAACCCCGGGCGCTTC
>JANMCI010000555.1:0-19009 GCA_031361245.1 Rhodobacterales bacterium | reverse complement strand
GCCTCGGCCCGCGCGCGGCTCTGGAAGGCGGCTTCGGCGGCGGCGAGCTGGGCCCTTGTGTTGATGCCAAGCGTCTCGGTTTCGGGGCAGGTGACGAAGCCGACCGACAGCCCCTCGGCCCGGGCCAGTTCGACCACGTCGGTCAGGTAGTATTCGCCGGATGCGTTCTGATTGCCGACCGATGCAACAAGGCGGAAAAGTGTCTTGGCCTCGGCGCAGACCACACCGGAATTGCACAAGGTAATGGCGCGTTCGGCGGCGGTCGCGTCCTTGTATTCGACGATCTTCAACAGATGGTCGTCCTTGGTGAGAAGGCGGCCATAGCGGGCGGGATCGGCGGCGGTGAAGCCAAGAAAGACCACGGCGTGATCGACGCGGGCGGCGAGCATCTCTTTCAGCGTTTCGGGACGCACGAACGGCGTGTCGCCATAAAGCACGATCGCCTCGCCCGGGGCGTCGGCCAGAAGGGGGGCGGCCTGAGCCACGGCATGAGCGGTGCCAAGTTGCGGCTCTTGCACGACACAGTCGCAGGCGTCGTCAAAATCGCGGGCGGATCTGGCGACGGCGTCGGCACCGTGGCCGGTGACGACCACCACGCGGGACGGCTCCAGCGCGCGGCCGGCCGCGAGGGAGTGGTGCAGCATCGGCACCCCGGCCAGCGGGTGAAGCACTTTGGGCAGGTCGGAGTTCATCCTTGTGCCAAGCCCAGCGGCCAGAACGATCAGCGAAACCTGCATTGTGCCCCTTTCCTTCTTTTGGCCAGTGTTTTACGCCCAAAAGGCCGGGCTGCAAGGGGCGTAGCCTTCACGCGGTGTTTCAGGCGGCAAATAGAGGCGAATATGCGCACGGTTGTCTTTGATCTGGACGGAACTCTGGCGGACACCTCGGCGGATCTGCTGGCGGCGGCCAATGCCTGTCTGCCGCAGCCGGTGCTGGGGCCCGGCGATGCGCTGACGGCGTTTCATGGCGGGCGGGCGATGCTGCGGCTGGGCTATGAGCGGCTGGGGATCGCGGGAGATATGGAGCGGGATTATCCGCGGCTGCTGGTGGCCTATGCCGAGGGGATCTGCGTGGAGACGCGGCTTTATCCCGGGGCTGTGGCGGCGGTCGAGGCACTGCGGGCGCGCGGCTTTGCCACCGCCATCTGCACCAACAAGCCCGAGGGGCTGGCGGTGGATCTGGTGCGGCGGTTGGGGATTGGCGATCTGTTCGGGGCACTGGTCGGGGCGGATACCCTGCCGGTGCGCAAGCCCGACCCGGCCCCCTACAGGCTGGCCGTCCAGCGGGTGGGCGGTGGGCGGTCGATGCTGGTGGGCGACACCGACACCGACCGGCAGACCGGGCCTGCGGCGGGCGTGCCGGTGGCGCTGGTGACCTTTGGCCCCGAGGGGCAAGGTGTCCTGCGGCTGCAGCCCGAGGCGCTTCTGGACCATTTTGATGACCTTCCGGACCTTGCGGCCCGGCTGGTTCCGGTTTGATCCGCGCTAAAGGATTGCCTGCGCGGCAATCATCAGGACGCCCATGGCCACCACAAAGCCGCCGTCCACAAGGGCGGCAGCGGGGCTTTTCTGGCTGAAGAGGCTGCCGCCAAGTTGCAGGGCGGCGATGGCCAGGATCGCCACCACGGCGGTGGGCAGGTCCTGCACCGTCTCGGTCGCGCCGATCAGCAGGGCCATGAGGAAGGTGCCCACAAGCTGCACCGCCATGGCGGCAAGGGGCAGGGTTGCGGGCGGCTTGATGTCATGGCTGCCGCGCGCCCAGACCTTGCCGAAGATCTGGCCGAACCACACCATGCCAAGGGCAAAGGCGGCCACGGTCCCGGCGAGGACTGCGAGCCAGTTCACTTGAGAGAGAAGGGTGGTGGTCATGGGACGTCCTTTCAGAGGGTTGCGGTCAGAGCGTCCAGAATGGCGGTCCAGCCCGACGTGTGGCCATCGCGGGAGCCTTCGGAAGCAAAGCGGACCTGGGTCAGGGTCACCAGCGTGGCATCGCCGTCCGGGGCGAAGTCCAGCGTGACGGTGCTGCCTTCGGCCGAATGGGGCGATTCCCAGGTGAAGGCGATGCGGCTGTGCGGTTTCAGTTCCAGATAGGTGCCGGCATGGGGGATGTCCTTTGTGCCGTCGCTCATCACCAGATTGAAACGGCCGCCGACCTTGGGATCGGTGTCAGCAGAGGGGGTGGTCATGCCGGGGCCGGGCATCATGAAGCGCATCAGGGTGGCGGGGTCGAGCCAGGCGGCATAGACCTTGGCCGCGGGGGCGTGGATGCGTTTCTGGACAGTCAGGGTCAGGTCAGTCATCGTCATCTCCTTTCGTGAGCAGCGTTGCAAGAGCCTCGAGCCGGAGGTCCCAGATCGAGCGCAGACCGGCAAACCAGCGGTCAATTTCCGCCAGCGGTTCCATCCGCACCTCGATCAGGTGTTCGCGCCAAAGGGTTTTACGGCTGACCAGTCCCGCACCTTCCAGAACCTTGATGTGCTTGGAGACGGCGTTGAGGCTCATCTCGAATCGGGCGGCGATTTCGGTGACGCGGGTCGGGCCATTCTGGGCGAGCAGGGTCAGAATGTCGCGCCGCGTCGGATCGGAGGCCGCTTTCAGGATCTCGGTCAGTTGGGGGCTGTCTCGTTCAACCATACGGTGGAACTACACCACCGCGGCCAGTCAGTCAACCATTTGGATGAATGATAGGCCAAAAAAACAGGGGCCCGAGGGCCCCCATTCGTTCGTCAGGCTGTGAGGGGGCGTTACTTCGGCCCCACCATCATCACCATCTGGCGGCCCTCAAGCCGCGGCATGCTTTCGATCTTGCCATTCTCGCCGATGTCGGCGGCGACGCGGCGCAAAAGCTCCAGCCCCAGTTCCTGGTGAGCCATTTCGCGGCCACGAAAGCGCAGGGTGACCTTGACCTTGTCGCCCTCTTCGAGAAACTTCATGACCGAGCGCATCTTGACCTCGTAATCATGGATATCGGTTCCGGGGCGGAACTTGATTTCCTTGATCTCGATGATGTGCTGCTTCTTGCGCGCTTCGGCTTCGCGCTTTTGCGTCTCGTACTTGTATTTGCCAAAGTCCATGATCTTGCAGACCGGCGGTTCGGCATTGGGCGAGATCTCGACCAGATCCAATCCGACCTCTTCGGCAAGGGCCATCGCACGCGCCGGGGTGACGACCCCGATATTCTCACCCTCAGCGCCAATCAGGCGAATTTCCGGCGACCGGATGCGGTCATTGATGCGGGGTCCGGTTTCCCGCTGCGGCGGGGCGTTGTGAGGTCTGCGGGCTATGGTGGTGGTCCTTTTGTCGTTGCACGGAATGGGCGGTGTTGCGGGCGCTAGGATAGACAGGGTTGCGCGGGTCTTCAACCCGATAAACCCGAAGCGGTGTTCAAGCATTTTTCGCTGCGATGCGGCGGCAGGCCTTTCCCAACGATCAACAATCTGTCATACCGCAATTATGATGCTTTCCCGTCGGTTAATGGAGACCTGACATGAACAGAAACGTTCTTATCGCGCTTATCGCCATCATCGTTATCGGTGGTGGTTACTATCAGTTCAGCTACAAGCCCGCGCAGGAAGCTGCGGCAATGGCGCAAAAGGCCGCTGACGACGCCGCCGCCGCCGCCAAGGCCGCTGAGGAAAAGGCCGCGGCTGACGCCGCCGCTGCCGCCGCTGCCGCCGAAAAGGCCGCCGCTGACGCCGCTGCCGCCGCCACCGCCGCTGCCGACACGCTGGACCCGGCCAAGTTCGACGCCGCCAAGGTCAATGCGCTGATCGCCGCTTCGTCGCTGGACGATGCGACCAAAGCCACGCTGAAGGCCGGTGTTGACGCCGCTGCCACCAACCCGGCCGGCGTTGCCGCTGCGGTTGCGGCCGTCAAGGCGGCATTGGGCATGTAATTCTGCCGCTTGGCAGGTCAAAGGCCGCGCAGAGCAATCTGCGCGGCCTTTTCAATTTCAGGTCACCGCAATCGCCGGGCATTGGCCCCGGTTTCAGATGCCGTCGCCGACGAACGCCTTTTCCACAACGAATTCCTGCGGTTCGGAATTGGCGCCTTCATGCAGGCCGAATTTCTCAAGCACGGCCTTGACGTCGTGGTTGAACGCGAGCGAGCCGCAGACCATTGCGCGGTCATTCTCGGGGTCCATGGGCGACAGGCCAAGGTCGGCAAAGACCTTGCCGCTGGTCAGATTGTCGGTGATGCGGCCCATGAGGCGGGAGGGCTCGCGGGTGGTCGTGGGGTAGTAGAGAAGCTTGCCCGCAACCATGTCGCCGATCAGCGGATCATCCTTGAGGCTTTCGACCAGTTGGCGACCGTAGTCCAGTTCGGCCACCTCGCGGCAGGTGTGCATCATGATGACCTGGCCATATTTGTCATAGGTCTCGGGCTCTCGCAGCAGGCTCGCGAAGGGGGCAAAGCCGGTGCCGGTGGCCAGAAACCAAAGACGGCTGCCGGGCAGAAGGGCGTCATGGACCAGGGTGCCCACGGGCTTGGGGCGCAGGATGATCTCGTCGCCCACTTTGATATGCTGGAGCCGCGAGGTCAGCGGGCCGTCGGGGACCTTGATCGAATAGAACTCCAGCTCCTCGTCCCAGGCGGGGGAGGCGATGGAATAGGCGCGCAGCAGGGGTTTGCCGGTGTCGCCCAGAAGGCCGATCATCACGAATTCGCCGGACCGGAAGCGCAAGCTCTTGGGCCGCGTCACGCGGAACGAGAACAGGCGGTCGGTCCAATGCCGGACCGAGGTCACGATCTGCGCGTCAGGCAGGTGGGGCTTTGCGGCGTCGGGTTTTGCTGCGTCGGGTCTTGCGGCGTCGGGCATGGCGCGGAGCTCGTTCATTGGGTCAGCCTTGGGATAGGGGGTTTGGGAGCTGAGGGGAAGCCCGGGTTTCAGGCTTTGAGCCGCGACAGATAGTCGTGCGATTGCCAGTCGGCGCGAAAGATCCATTGGCCTTCGGGCTGGCGGGCGGCGAGCTCGTCGGGGATCTCGACCTGATCAAAGCCGACACGGCGGGCCATGGCGTATTGGTCGGCGATCACCGGACCCACGGCGCGCAAGGTGCCGGTATAGCCCAGAACGCGCAGGCGGCGGGCGATGGTGAAGGCGCGACCGTCGTTGAAGGCGGGGAAGGCGACGCGGATCAGGGTCAGGTCGCCAAGGTAGGGGATCAGCGCCTCGGGGGCGTCGGTCTGCGCCAGATCGACCACGCCCTTGTGCGCGGCGATGTCGGAGAGCGGGACGGCTGCAACTGGGGCGGCAGGGGCGAAGCCTGCGTCGGTGACGATCACGCTCATGCGGCATTCTCCTTTGGAGTGCGGACGGCCTTGCCATTGATGAAATGGATGCCGCATTCGGTTTTTTCACTGTTGCGCCAACGGCCTGCGCGCGGATCTTCACCATGCTTCACCGGGGTCGTGCAGGGCGCGCAACCGATGGAAGGATAGCCTTTGGCGACCAGCGGGTGGCGCGGCAGGCGGTTGTTGATCATGTAGTCCTGAATATCCTCGGGGCCCCAATGGGCGAGGGGATTGACCTTGATGCGGATGTCGCCCTCGGCCTCGAAGAACTCGACCGCCTCGCGTTTGCCGCCCTGATAGCGTTTGCGCCCGGTGATCCATCCGTCAAACTGGGCGAGGGCGCGCTCCAACGGTTCGACCTTGCGGACGTTGCAGCAGGCGTCGGTCGAGAACTGGTGCAGCGTGCCATCGGGGTCGTCGAAGGCGACGCGGGGCTGGGCGGCGCGGATGGTGCGGATGTCGCACAGGTGCAGCTTTTCGGCGACCTCGCGTTGATAGTCGAGGGTTTCGGCAAAAAGCATCCGCGTGTCGATGAAGAGGACCGGGGTTTCGGGGGCGATCACCGAGACCAGATGCAAAAGCACCACCGACTCGGCCCCGAAGGACGAGACGAGGGCAACCTTGCCAAGGTCCGCGTCCTTTAGCGCATGTTCCAGCACCACCGTCGCCGAGTGGTGGCGGTAGCGCGCGTTCAGGAGTGCCACCCGGTCGGCGACGGAAGCGTCAAGCGGCATCACGCCCGCCCTCGGCACCGTAAAGCGCCACCTTGAACGGGGCAAACCCGACGCGGCGGTAGGTTTCGAGGAAGGTCTCCTCGGCATGCAGGCGCTGGGCCAGATAGGCGCGCAGGATGCGTTCGATGGCGGGCACAATCTCGGTATAGGCAAAGCCTGGGCCGGTCTTGTCGCCGATGGCGGCGGTTTCGGTGGCGTCGCCGCCAAGGGTGATCTGATAGTTTTCCACCCCCGCGCGGTCTAGCCCCAGAATGCCGATATGGCCGACATGGTGGTGGCCGCAAGCGTTGATGCAGCCCGAGATTTTGATCTTCAGCGGGCCGATGTCATGCTCCAGCTTCAGGGCCTCGAAGTGCAGGGCAAGTTCCTGCGCCACGGGGATCGAGCGGGCGGTGGCAAGGGCGCAATAATCCATGCCGGGGCAGGCGATGATGTCGGAGAGGAGGCCCACGTTGGCGGTGGCAAGGCCGGCTTTCAGCAAGGTGGCGTGGACGGTGGGCAGGTCGGATTTGTGGACATGGGCGAGGATGACGTTCTGCTCATGGCTGATGCGCAGGTCGTCGTGGCCGTAGGTTTCGGCGAGGTCCGCCAGAACGCGCATCTGGTCGCTGGTCGCGTCGCCCGGCGTCTGGCCGTGGGCTTTGATCGACACGGTGACGATGGCGTATTGGTCGTTGCGATGCTGGGTCAGGTTGGTGTCGGCCCAGGCGCGGAAGGTGGGATCGGCCTTGTAGAAGGCGTCGTAGGCGTCGGTGGGTGCCACGCGGAAGGCGGGTGGGGCAAAGGCCGCGCGGATGTCATCCAGCAGGGCCTGGTCGTGACCGCCGAAAAGCGGGCGGATTTCGGCGAAACGCTCTTCGATCATCCGGGTGATTTCGGCGGCACCGGTTTCGTGGACGGTGATCTTGATGCGGGCCTTGTATTTGTTGTCTCGGCGGCCAAGCGTGTTGTAGACGCTGAGGACGGCCTCGACATAGGGCAGCAGGTCAGCGACAGGCAGGAAATCCCGCACCTTGTGGCCAATGAACGGCGTGCGGCCAAGGCCGCCGCCGACCAGCACTTCAAACCCCGGTTCCCCATCGCGGCGGGTCATCCTGAGGCCGATGTCGTGGGCTGCGGTGACGGCGCGGTCATTGGGCGAGCCGGTGATCGCGATCTTGAACTTGCGCGGCAGGAACTGGAATTCGGGATGGTCGGTGGACCATTGGCGGAGAAGTTCGGCATAGGGGCGGGGGTCTTCGATCTCGTCCGCCGCGGCGCCGGCAAAATGGTCGGCGGTGACGTTGCGCACACAGTTTCCGCTCGTCTGGATGGCGTGCATCTCGACATCGGCCAAGGCATTCAGAATCGCGGGCACGTCGGGCAGGACCGGCCAGTTGAACTGGATGTTCTGCCGGGTGGTGAAGTGGCCGTAACCCTTGTCCCAGGTGTCGGCGATATAGGCCAGTTGCCGCATCTGGCGCGGGTTCAGGGTGCCATAGGGGATCGCGACCCGCAGCATATAGGCGTGCAGTTGCAGATAGAGCCCGTTCATCAGGCGCAGGGGGCGAAACTCGTCCTCGGTCAGCGAGCCGTCAAGGCGACGGGCGACCTGATCGGAAAACTGGGCGACGCGGGTGCGGACGAATGCTTCGTCAAAGTCGGTGTAGTTATACATTCGTCAGGTCTGCCTGTTTGCCGTGGTTGTAGTTTGACGGGCCGCGGGTGCGGAACGCCTCGCGGAAATGGGTGGGTTCGGGGCCGTTCAGGCCCTGTTTGGCATCGGCGAGATAGGCGCCGACGACAAGCAGTTTCTGCGCTGCGGCGTGGAGGAGGCGCATCTGGGCGTGGGCCTCATCCTCGATCAGTTCGGCCTCGTGGTGGTGGGGCGTCCACAGATCGGCGGCGGTAAGGTAAACCACATCGCCTTCGCGCAGGCGGTTGGCGGTGACGACCTTGGGGGTGAAGCGGCTCATGCGAGGGCCTCCTTGAGGACAGAGAGGGCGGTTGCGGCCTGACGGGGGGCAAGGCCGAAAAGGATGACGGCGGGGCCGCCGAGTTGGGCGGCAGCGTCGGGCAGGGTGGCAAGGGTGGCGGGCAGAACGCGCTGACCTTCGCGCGAGACGTTTTCGACCAGCGTAACGGCGGTGGCGGCATCGGCGCCATGCATCATCAGCCGACCTTGGATGAAGCGGGCCGACTTCTTGCCCATGTAGATGGCGGTGACCTCGCCCGCCCGAGCCATCGCGCGCCAGTCCTGTTCGGCAAAGCCGTCCATGTCATGACCGGTGACGATGCGCAGCGACGCGTTGCGGCCACGGCGGGTCAGGCTTTGCCCGATGGTCGCGGCGGCCACGGTGGCCGAAGTCAGGCCCGGCAGGATGCGAAAGGAAAGGCCATGGGCCTCGAGCGCCTCGATCTCTTCGTCCAGACGGCCAAAGATCCCGCAATCACCACCTTTGAGGCGCACGACCCGCGCGCCGGTCAGGGCTTGTGCCACGAGGGTTGCGTTGATGTCGGATTGTGCGGCCGAGGGGCCGAACCCCTCTTTGCCCATGTCGATCCGGGTGGTGGCGGCGGGGATCAGGGCAAGGATCTCGGCCCCGACCAGCCGGTCATGGATCACCACATCGGCCTGCAGCAGCGCCTGATAGGCGCCAAGCGTCAGGTGGGCAGCTGCACCGGGGCCGGCACCGACAAAGGTGACAGCTTGGGCAGGGGCAAGGACGGGCAAGTCGGTCATGGCGCGTTCCACGGAATTTCTGTCGCCAATATAGAATATTTTCCCACTTGAGGGCCAGTGGCCCTTGCCAATAAGGATGTTTGTTCTGATATTGCCGCCAGACAGAACCGCATTCTGCGAAACGGGAGATCAGGCGAATGGCAGCCCAAGTGGACGAGTTGGACCGGAAAATCCTTGCCGAGTTGCAGACGGATGCCGAGCAGTCGCTGGACGAGATCGCCCGCAAGGTAGGCTCATCCAAGACCCCGGTCTGGAACCGCATCCGCCGGATGCGCGAGCAGGGCGTGATCAAGCACCAGACCGCCATTCTGGACCCCGAGGAGTTGGGGCTGGAGGCGTGTTTCTTCGTGCTGATCCGCACCAGCGAACATGAGGCGGGCTGGGAGAAGCGCTTTCTCGACGTCGTGCGCCGTCGCCCGGAAGTGCTGGAGGCGCACCGTCTGGCGGGGGATGTGGATTATATCCTGAAGGTCTGGGTCAAGAACGCCCGGGCCTATGACGCGTTTTATCAGGCGCTGATCGCCGAGGTGAAGATCTACAATGTGACGGCGCTTCTGAGCATGGAAGAGATCAAGATGACCACGGCGCTGCCCTTGTGACGGGGGTTTGATGCAGGTCATGGCCGCCGCGCCGTTCGGTGATAGGCTGCATACCATTTGGAGATGGCGGTCGCGGCTGGCGTCGTGACCCGAAAGTGGGGAGCATGTTTGATTTGTCAAAGGCAGGTGGGATTGCGGCGCTGTTCATGGCGCTGGCCTATGCGGTGACCATCTATATCTTTTTGATTATGCTGGATTATCCGAACATCACCGACGCGCGCAGAGGCTGGACTTGCTGGTGAACCAGACCAGTTTGGTGCTGCTCACCAACCTTTTGTCCTATGTGGCGTTTGGCGTAGCTCTGGTCGTTCTGGTGGTGGCGCTACACGACCGTCTGCGGGCGTCGAGCCCGGCGATGGTGGCAGTGGCAAGCGCGCTTGGCCTGATCTGGGCCGGGTCGCTGGTCGCAAGCGGCATGGTCGCAAATGCCGGAATTGATCCTGCGGTTCAGCTTTCTGCCACCGACCCGGTGCGCGCGGCACAGATCTGGGCGCAGACCGAGGCTGTGGCCAGCGGGCTTGGCAACGGCAACGGCGAGGTTCTGGGCGGGCTTATGACGCTGTTGTTCAGTTGGGCCGGTTTTCGCGCCGCCGGTCTGCCGAAGGTGCTTGGTCTTTGGGGGGCTCTGACCGGCCTGGTCGGGCTGGCATCGGTGGTGCCGGGACTGGTCGATCTGACCGGCGTCTTTGGCATTGCCCAGCTCGTCTGGTTCGCCGGGCTGGCTTTCGTGCTGCTGCGCGACAGGGCGTGATCGCGAGCGGCCGGTCAGACGGCAGAAACCGCCAGCCGTTTCAACCCGTGAAAGTGGTAGACATCGGCATAAAGGGGCGGCTCGGCCAGTTTCAGGGCGGGCAGGCGGTCGAACAGGATCGGCAGGGCGGTCTGCAGTTCCAGCCGCGCAAGCGGGGCACCGACGCAGAAATGGAGGCCGGCGCCGAAGGTGGCATTGGGCTTGACAATGCGTCTGGGGTCGAACCGGGCGGGGTGGTCCCAGACGCCGGGATCGCGGTTGGCGGCGCCAAGCAGCAGCGCCACCTGATCGCCCCGGTGAAAGGTGTGGCCCATCACCTCGACATCCTCATAAGCCCAGCGGGTGAACATGTGCAGCGCCGGGTCAAAGCGGAGTATCTCCTCGACCGCCTGTTCGGGATTGGCGAGGGCGGCCTGAGTGCCGGTTTCCATGAGGGTCTTGACGCCGTTGCCGATGGTGTGGACGGTCGCCTCATGGCCGGCGTTCAACAACAGGATGCAAGTCGAGATCAGCTCGTCCGTGGTCAGCCGGTCGCCTTCGGCTTCGGCGGCGATGAGATGGGTGATCAGGTCGTCGGCAGGGCGGGCACGGCGTTCGTCGATATAGGCGCGCAGGAAGGCCACAAAGGCCCCGGTTGCCTCCACAGCGCGGTCCTCGCGCGCGCGGTCACGGCCCGCCATATACATGCCCACCATCGCGTTGGACCAGCGCAGAAGGTCGTCCGACATCTCTTCGGGCACGCCCAGCAGGCGGGCGATGATGATGACGGGCAGTCTGGCAGCGAAATGAGGCAGAAGGTCGAACTCGCCCGCGGGAAAGGCGTCGATCAGCTGGTGAGACAGGGCGGCAATCTCGGGCTGCAGGGCGGCAATACGGCGCGAGGTGAAGGCGCGCAGGACAAGGCTGCGCAGGCGGGTGTGGCGGGGCGGCTCCAGCTCCAGCATGGAATGGGCCTCGACCGCGTAGAAGGGTTTCAGGTGATCCGGAATGTTTAGCGGCGTGGGGCTTTCCCGGCCAAAGCGGCGGTCGCGGAAGATGGCGTTCACGGCGGCGGCGCTGCCGGTGCAGGTCAGGTTGTAGTCGGTCCAGTGAAAGAACGGGCCAGGCTTGCGGGCGCGTTCATAGAACGGATAGGGGTTCTGGACAAAGCCGGGATCGGTTGGCGATTGGCTGACGTGGTGCACTGACATCTCCTATCCTCGGCCGCGCCACAGCCCCTGGGCCACCACCACGCCGACGGCGACAAGGGCCGCGCCGCCGGCCTGCCACCAATTCCAGCTGCCGCCGAGGCTCATGGCAATCAGCATGACATAAAACGGCGTGGCGTTGATGTGCAAGGCGGCCATGCCGACACCAAGGCTGTCCACGGCGGTGATCCACAGGATCTGGCTGAACACCAGCGAGCCCACGACAAAGACCAGCAGTGCCCCCCATTCGGTGCCGCCCATGACCGCGAAATCAGGGGCCGCTGTCAGGCCCAGGGGGTGCGCAACGGCCCAGATCAGGCAGGCGGCAAGTGCCCCGCCCACCATGGTGATCGTGGTCCGGCCCAGATGCGACATGTTGGGCAAGCCGGTGATCGTCCAGCGCGAGCCAAGGGTGTAAAACAGCGTCGAGACAGCACAGAGCAGCGCGCCGAGGCCAAAACTTACGCCGGTGGCCTTTGTCCCCAGCGCCAGAATTCCCCCCGCCACGGCAAAGCCAAGGCCGACAAGCAGCGCCAGCGTCACCTTTCGGCCATCCAGCAGGACCTCGGTCGAAAGCCCGACCACAGGCAGGGTGGCCGAGATGACGGCCACGGTCACCGGATCGGTCCAGGCCTGCCCCAGAATCACCAGACAGCCGCCGGAGCCGATGATCCCTCCTGCTGCCAGACCCCTCAGCCAGTTTGCCCGCGCCACACCGTGCCAGCCGTCCTGCCACAGCCAGAACGGTACCAGCACCACTGCGGCCAGCAAGAAGCGCAGGCCCGCAAGCGGCAAGGGATGCAGGATCGGCATCAGATAGGTGTTGGCCGGCAGGCCGGTAGACCAGCAGACCATGGCGGCCATGCAGATCAGATGGGCGCGCCAGGGGCTGGAGGCAGGGGCAAAGGCGGTGCTGCTCATCGTGTCAGTCTTGCCCGCGCCGCAGCCGGTGGCTGTTCCACGGGCGACGGGTCACGCCCATCAGGCGGCGGAAAGGGCGGCGACGATCGCGCCGAAATCAGCGGCCTTCAGGCTGGCGCCGCCGACCAGCGCGCCATCGACATGGGGCACGGCAAAGATCTCGGTTGCATTCGACGGCTTGACCGAGCCGCCATAGAGCAGCCGGACCCCGGCAGCCTCTGCACCGATCAGGGCGGTCAGACGGGCGCGCAGAAAAGTGTGAACCTCGGCGATCTGGGGGATGGTGGGGGTACGACCGGTGCCAATGGCCCAGACCGGCTCGTACGCCACAACCAGAGTTGCCGCCGTCGCCCCATCCGGCACCGAACCGTCCAGCTGCGCGCCGATCACGTCCAGCGTCTGGCCCGCGTCACGCTGGGCCTCGGTCTCGCCGATGCAGACGACCGGGATCAGCCCGGCAGTCAGAGCGGCGCCGGCTTTGGACTTGACCAGCGCATCCGTCTCGCCATGGTCGGCGCGGCGCTCTGAATGGCCAAGGATGACATAAGCCGCCCCGGCATCCTTGAGCATCCCGGCCGAGATGTCGCCGGTATGGGCGCCTGCGGCATCAGGGTGGCAATCCTGCCCGCCAAGCCGCAGATTCGACCCGCGCGCGGCCCAGTTCATCTGCGCCAGCAGCGTCGCGGGCGGGCACAGCAGCATTTCGCAGACCGGAGCGGGATGGGCCGCGATCAGCGCCTGAACCTCGGCCAATGCGGCGGCAAGGCCGTTCATCTTCCAGTTTCCGGCGGCGAGTTTCTGCATGGCGTTCTCCAAGGGCTCTGTTGGCCTTGGGGTAGCGGCATCTGCGGGGGGAAGAAAGATTTTTCGGCGAAAAATCTTTGCAGACAAGAATTTTCGACGAAAATTCTTGGGCGGGGTCAGGCCGTGGGCTGATCCTTGAACTTGATCGACTCGCCACAACCGCAGGCTTCGGCCACGTTGGGATTGCGGAATTTGAACCCGGCTTGCAGCAGGTCGACCTCGTAATCAATCTCGGTGCCGATCAGGAACATCTGCGCCATCGGTGCGATCAGCACGCGGGCACCGTCCTGTTCCACGATTTCATCCAGGGGGTTCACCGACGAGACATAGTCCATCGTGTATTCCATGCCCGCGCAGCCGCCCTTCTTGACGCCGATGCGCAAGCCCTCGCTGCCCTTTTCGGCCATCAGCCCCGCGATCTGCTTGGCGGCCATGGGGGTCAGTTTGACGGCGGCTTTGCCGGGAATGCCGAACATGATGGATCTCCTTGTCATCGTAACCTAAGGCAAAAGGTCGGGAATTCCAAGGGCAGGCAGATGATTTAGCATCACGATGGTGGCAAAGGATGCGGCAATGGCCCAGCTGAACGAGGCAAGCGTGCCGATGATGACATATTCGCTGACCTCTTTTTCA
This sequence comes from Rhodobacterales bacterium, assembly GCA_031361245.1. Lineage (GTDB taxonomy): Bacteria > Pseudomonadota > Alphaproteobacteria > Rhodobacterales > Rhodobacteraceae > Stagnihabitans. The sequence goes on along the minus strand of JANMCI010000555.1, from coordinate 5,364 downwards.
TTGCTGATCGAGCCAAATCGCAGCACCGACTTGGCCGCGATCAGAAAGCCGATGCTTTGCGCTTGCCCGGTCAGGATCAACAGAAAGATCAGCCCGCGCTCCAGATTGCCGATCGTGCGCCCGCCACCGGGCAGGCCCGGCGGGGCTGAAGCGGTCCACGGCTCCATCAAGATGCCGACCGCAAAGCCCCCGGCGCGGGTGGCCAGCACCGCGCCCGCCAGCAGCGCCATCACCGACGCAGCAACCGGCCATGGCTGCCACAGCATGGCAAGGTCGGGCGCAAGGTACGCCAGTGCCACCAGCGTCGCCAGATGAGCACCCTGATCAAGCAGAAAGGCCCAGATGTCCGTGCGCCCCGACAGGGACTTGACCAGATCAATCGCCAGATGGGCAAAGGTCAGGGCCAGAAGCCACGGTGACAGCGAGCCCGTGGCGGCGGCGGCCGTGGCCAGCACCACGGCGCCATGCTTCCCCAGGGTCAGCGGCTGGCGCTTGGTTGCCGCCATCCCATTGGTCTGAAACACGAAATCAGCAAGGACATGGGCAAATAGCAGGGCGGCGAAGGCAGCAAGCATGTCAGTCCTCGATGGAATAATCGTAGCGTTCAAAGGCGTCGAGCGTTCGGGTCAGGGCGTGGTATCCGGCGCTGTTCAGCCGTGCCTGCAGGGCCTGCCGGGAAATTCCCAACGGTCCGGACAGGTCTTCCAGGGTCGGCCTGGTGTTCTTGCGGCCCATTTCCAGCGCCAGCGTAATGGCTTCTGCCTGTTCGCGTGACCAGCGCCGGGCCTGAAATTCCGCCTGAGAATAGATGCCGGAAAAGAAGCCGTCCAGCCACTTGGCCCCGGAAATCGCCAGCCGGTTAGCCCGCGGCATGTCGTCAAGCCCGTGCCCGGAACTGGTGAAGGCCGGGCCGCTCGCGTCCGACAGGTCGGCCGTGCCAAGGCGCTCGACCGGGCCGAGGCCGACGGAGATTCGGGTTTCCAGTTGGCAACCCGCGGCCTTCATGCGGGCCGTCAGGTAAAGGCAGGCGCGGAATGCCGGGCCGGGGGAGGCAAGGTAAATCTGCCAGCCGTCGCCGCGAAAGCGGGTGAAACGGGTGTCGGCAGCGACCCAGTCGCCCAGCGTCCCTGCGGCGGCCCCCAGAACCGACATCGCATGATCGACCTCAGCCGCCCTGACTTTGGTCGAGCCGATCAGGTCACCGGTAAGGATGGCGTGGCTGCGCATAGGCAAGTTATAAGGCTTGCTTTGGTATATTGCAAGCCTGATGACTTTCTAAATGGAGATGCAAGCCTTCGGGCTTGTGCTACATGAAGCCCATTTCAAGCCGCGCCTCGTCGGACATCATCTCCATGCCCCAGGGCGGATCGAAGGTCATCTGGACGGCAACCTGTTTGACACCCGGCACAGCCTCGACCGCCGCTTCCAGCCAACCCGGCATCTCGCCGGCCACCGGGCAGCCCGGTGCAGTCAGGGTCATGGCGATGGTGACCTCGCCTTGCTCATTGATTTCAATGGTGTAGACGAGGCCGAGGTCAAAGATGTTGACGGGAATCTCGGGGTCGAACACGGTGCGGCAGGCTTCCACAATGGGATCATACAACGTATGATCCGTGGTCGACGGGCGGATCAGCGGTGCGCCCTCGATCTTGTCCTGGTGCTGGTTCATGGCGCTCTCACGAAAGTTGTTGAGCGAATATATAGGGAATTATCCTGAAAAGGTCCAGCGTCCCGCGACATGCCGCAACGGGCAAAGGAAAAGGGCCCCCGGATGGAGGCCCCCCAAGCCCTTTCCCGCCGATCAGAACGGAATTTCGTCGTCCATGTCCGAGCGACCGCCACCGCCACCGCCGCCGCTGCCCGATCCGCCGCCCGCCCCGCCACGGGACGCCCCGCCGCCAAAGCCGCCGGAACTGCCGCCGCCCTGATAGTCATCGCCGCCGCCACGCTCTTCATAGCCACCGGCGCCTGCGCCGCCACCGTCACGCCCGCCCAGCAAAGTCAATTCGCCGCGGAACTGCCGCAAGACGATCTCGGTGGTATAGCGGTCCGCACCGGACTGGTCCTGCCATTTGCGCGTTTCCAACTGGCCCTCGATGTAAACGGTCGAACCCTTCTTCAGGTATTGCTCGGCAATCTTGCCGAGGTTCTCGTTGAAGATCGCGACGGAATGCCACTCGGTGCGCTCCTTGCGCTCTCCGCTGGCCTTGTCGCGCCAGGTTTCCGACGTGGCGATGCGCAGGTTCACCACCTTGCCGCCGTTGGGGAAGCTGCGCACTTCGGGATCGCGCCCCAGATTTCCGACAATAATGACCTTGTTGACCGACCCTGCCATGACACACTCCCCTGATTCCTGCCCGACAGCCTCATCGGGATTGGTTAACAAAACCTATAGACCGCCCCGCCAGCCCCTGCAATGCGGGCCCGCCTCTGCGTGTTTGTGGCGAGGTGGCCACTCGGCGCCAGTTTGCCGGACCCCGGACTTGGACCTTTCGCCATGACGCGCGCGGGCATAGATGCAGATGCGACGGACCGCACGCAACCCAACGGGGCCAGCCGACATGACCGCCATTCAAAAGACTGCCAGGACACAACTTCTGCCAGTACAGCTGCTGATCGCGGTCCAATTCATTTGCACCGTGGTCTTTCTGGCGGATGTCCTCAAGGATATGGCGCCGCTCAACTGGGCGACGCTGGCCAAGCCCGAGATCCTTGCGGAAGTCGCGGCAACCATCGGCCTCATCCTTGGCCTGGTGTTTGAAGGTGTCGTGCTGATCCGTCTCGTGCGGGAACGGGGGCGGATGCAGCAAAGCCTGAACGCCGCCTCTGGCGCCCTCGCGGACCTGATGCAGCGCTATTTCACCAATTGGGGTCTGACTGCGACCGAAAGCGATGTGGCCGCCTTTACCATCAAGGGATTTTCCATCACCGAGATCGCCGGATTGCGCGGATCGGCGGAGGGGACCATCAAGACCCATCTCAATGCAATCTATCGCAAATCTGGCGTGTCCGGGCGGGCGCAACTGATCTCGGTTCTTGTGGAGGACCTCTTTGAGGCGCCGCTGCTGAACGGCAACGGGGCCCAGCCGGTGCACCAGGACAGGGTCGGGTGATCCAATGCCCGGGCGGGGTTGCGCCGCGCGCCGCGACGGCTGGACCATTGGCGAAAAACCGGTATGATCGCCCGCAGTTCGTAAACCCGGGTGGGCTGATGAGGCGGGACAAGGTGAAACCGATCGCAGGGTTGGTTCTGGCATTTTCCGTCCTGGCGGCTTCGGGCCCCATGGCTCTGGCGCAGGGGTTGAGCCTGGGGGGCGGGTCGAGCAATCGCGATGCGCTGTTCCGGTCGCAGACCCATCTGCTGGACGGGCGGATGTCCGAGCAATATGAGACCTCGGACCGATTGAAACCCGGTGGCGGCAAGGCGGAAAAGGCCGGTGTCAAAAGCTATTCGGGCAAGTATCGCGGCAAGTACATGACGATGGCCAAGGCTGCGGCGCGCAAGCATGGGGTGCCGGAGGATCTGTTCCTGCGGCTGGTACAGCAGGAAAGCGGCTGGAACCATGGCGCGGTTTCGCCCAAGGGGGCGATGGGGCTGGCACAGCTGATGCCGGGCACTGCGGCGCGGCTGGGGGTGGATGCGTCTGACCCGCAACAGAACCTCGAAGGCGGCGCGCGGTATCTCGCGATGATGTACAGCCGCTTTGGCAGCTGGAAACTGGCGCTGGCGGCCTATAACGCCGGCCCGCAGGCGGTCGAGAAATACGGCGGCATCCCGCCCTATGCCGAAACTGCCGGCTATGTCGCGGCCATTCTAGGCTGACCGGGCCAAATGTCCTTTTTGACGACATGTCATTTTATTCCGTTTTTATAATGACTTGACGAACTCCGTTAACCTGAACGAAAGCATGTTGCGAACGTTTCGCAATGTCAGGACGGGCTGGGAAGCCCCTGTGTCGAGGGTCAGATGCCCTCGACCAGCAAGAGGTCGGTAGAGGCGGCCTTTTCGCGTTCTGTGCGTGCTGCGGTGTATTCTGGCGAGTCATAGAACGCGCGGGCGGCGGCGATGTCGTCGAATTCGATCATGATCACGATGCCGCCAACAGCGCCTTCGCGGATTTCGGGCTTGGGATTGCGCACCAGAACCCGGCCGCCATAGGTGGCGATGGCAGGGCCGGACATGGCGCGGAAACGGTCGTAGCCTTCGGCATCGTGGACGCGGATATGGGCGACGAGATAGGCTTTGGCCATGGCGCACCTCCAAAAATGACAATAGTGCCCTGACCGCCGGGCCTGTCAAGTTGGATCGATTCAGCGCGAAGCCGTTATTCTGCTGCGATCTTGATGACCGGCTCCATCGTGGTCAGAATCTCATCCGGCAGATGGCACTTGATCTGGTGGCCTCCGCCCAGCATCCGCACCGGTGGCATTTCCCGGTCGCAGAGGCCGGCCGGCAACACCTGGGATTTCCAGCGGCAGCGCGTCTGGAACGGACAGCCGGGCGGCGGGTTCATTGCCGAAGGGATGTCGCCCTCGAGCACGATGCGCTTGCGCGTCACCCGCGTGTCGGCAATCGGCACGGCAGACAGCAGCGCCTCGGTATAGGGGTGGTAGGGCGGGTTGAAGACCTGATCGGTGGTGCCGGTTTCGACGACATGGCCGAGGTACATCACCAGCACCCGGTCGGCGAGATAACGCACGATGCTGAGGTCATGGCTGATGAACAACAGCGTCGTGCGGTTCTCGCGCTGGATGTCCATCAGAAGGTCGGTGACGGCGGCCTGCACCGACACATCAAGGGCAGAGACGGGTTCATCCGCCACCACGACCTTGGCGCCGCCGGCAAAGGCCCGGGCGATGCCGACGCGCTGCTTCTGGCCGCCCGACAACTGGCGCGGCATCCGCTCGGCAAAGACCCGCGGCAGCTTGACGAGGTCCAGCAGGTCCAGCATCCGGTTGTGGCGGTCCTCGTCCGACTTGCCATAGCGGAAGATTTCCAACGCCCGGATGATCTGGCGGCCCACGTTCATCGACGGGTTCAGGGTGTCGAAGGGGTTCTGGAACACCATCTGGACCGAGGACACGGTGTCGGTGTTGCGTTGCTGAATGGGCGTGGACTGGACGTTCTCATCAAAAAGCATGATCGTGCCGGAGGTCGCGGTTTCCAGCCCCATCAGCACCTTGGCAAAGGTCGACTTGCCGCAGCCGCTCTCGCCCACGATGGCGAGTGTCTCACCCTCCCGCGCCTCGAAGGACAGCGTTTCATTGGCTTTCACGACCTTTTTGGTGCCGCCACCAAACGCGCCGCCCGAAACGGCGTAGTATTTCTTCAGGTCCTCCATCTTGAGGACGACCTTGCCGACC
>JANMCI010000329.1:0-5760 GCA_031361245.1 Rhodobacterales bacterium | reverse complement strand
GCGCCATGGGCCAGTCTCATCGGACCGGAAGGAGGCTTTTCGGCCGAGGAACAGCAGCGGTTGCGCGCCATGCCGCAAGTTGTCTCGCTGTCGCTTGGCCCGCGCATCCTGCGGGCGGACACGGCAGCGGTGGCGGCGTTGACGCTGTGGCAGGCGGCACTTGGGGATTGGGCATGATCGCGGCGCAAGCGGCAGACCGGGCCGGGATCGAGGCTTTTCTGGAACCCCAGGCCGAATTCGCGATGTTTCCGCTGAACAACCTGCGCAGCCATGGCATGGCGGGCGGGCATCCCCATGCCGTGACGATGTGGCTGACGCGGCGGGATGAGCAGATCACCGATGTCCTGACGCGGACTGAGTCCGGGATGGTCATGCCTTTCTTGCCATCGGGTGACTATGCGGCGGCGGCGCTGGTGCTGAGAGGTGCCGAGGTGGCTGGGATCGTCGGGGTCAAAGAGTGGTCGCGTGGGCTTGAGGGCGCACTTGCCCTCAAAGGTCCAAGGTCACTGGATCATGACGAGCCGCACTTCCTGCTGGAATGCGACAGGCTTCGGGTTCCTGACGGGCCGGGTCGGATTGTGCCCTTGGCCGAGGCCCCGGTTCAGCTGATCAAGGACTGGATGCTGGACTACCAGTTGGTCACGCTTGGCACGCCGGCGGGACGGGCCAATCAGTATGTCGAGGACAGCTACGCCCGCTATGTCGCAGCGGCCAGTCATGTCGCCTTGATCGAGGGCGACATCCCCCTTGCGATGACCGGGTTCAATGCCCAAATCCCCGGTATGGTGCAGGTGGGCGGGGTTTACACGCCGCCGCCCCTTCGCGGGCGCGGGTTTGCGCGCCGCGCGCTTGCGTTGCATCTGGCGGCGTCGGGGGCGTTCAAGGCGACGCTGTTTTCCGCCAGTGACATGGCGGCGCGGGCTTACCGCGCCATCGGCTTTCGGCAGATCGGCGACTGGACGCTGATGCTGATGAGCGAGAAAGAAAGGGTAGGCTGACATGGCATGGATCAGGCCCGAAGTGTCCGAGATGATCTGGCGGGCGCGTGAGGTGATCTGGGCCGGGCTAGTCGTCGTGGCCGGCGCATGGCTGATCTCGCTTGGCGGCTATGTCTTGATTCCGGTGGGTCTGGCCGTAGGGGGCGTCGGGTCCGTGCTGGCCCTGACCGCGTGGCGACGGGTGCGCTTTCAGCAAACGACGGCGGCGCCCGGTATCGTCGAGCTGGACGAGGCGCAGGTTGGCTATCTGGGCCCCGACGTCGGCGGGTTCTTGAGCCTGCAGGATATGGTGGAACTGCGGCTCCTGTCGTTGCGCGGGCGCAGGTTGTGGCGGCTTAAACAGTCGGACGGGCAGGCGCTGTTGATCCCGGTGGATGCCAAGGGGGCCGAGCGGTTGTTCGACGCCTTCGCCAATCTGCCGGGCATGGACAGCGCCGCATTGGTCGCGGCGCTGGAACCGGATGCCCTGCCTTCCGGCATGGCGCTTACGCTTGCGGCGCAAACGCGGGTGATCTGGCGGCGCAGCGGTTCCGGGGTGGTTGTCGCACGGTAACGGGGATGCGGGTCGCGCTGGCAGCAATGATCTGCCCGAACAGGGGCTGAGCGCGACGGAATTGCCGGTCATTGCCCCGGATTGGCCAATTTGCCGCAAGGCGCAATCCGCCATCAATTCATCACTGGAAGGTTGCGCCCGCTCTTGACTCGGACCTTTTGGCACGACACGTCTAGCGCCCTGAACCGGTTCCACGAAAGGGCCCTCCATGTCCATTCCCCAGTCTGGCGGTGGCCCTATTGAAGACTTCGCCCAATTGGCCGAAATGCTGGCCTCGGGCAGCAAGCCCAAGGCCGACTGGCGCATCGGAACCGAGCATGAGAAGTTTGGCTGGCTGACCGACACCCACGCCCCGCTGCCCTATGCGGGTGAGCGGTCGATTTCATCGCTTTTCACCGGCCTGCAGGCCTTTGGCTGGACCCCCGTTCAAGAGGCCGGCAACACGATCGGCATGACGCGCAACGGGGCGAACATCTCGCTGGAGCCGGGCGGTCAGTTCGAACTGTCGGGCGCGGCGGTCGCCAACATGTACGACACCGCCGCCGAATTGCAAAACCACCTCGACGAAGTGCGCGCGATCGCCGAGCCGCTCGGCATCCGTTTCATGGGGATCGGGGCGGCACCGGAGTGGGGCCATGCCGACATGCCGATCATGCCGAAAGGACGCTACCGTCTGATGACCGACTACATGGGCCGCGTCGGCACCCATGGCACCCAGATGATGTACCGCACCTGCACCGTTCAGGTGAACCTCGACTACGCGTCTGAAGCCGATATGGTCAAGAAGCTGCGTGTCGCGCTGGCGCTGCAGCCAGTTGCAACGGCCCTGTTCGCGTCCTCGCCCTTCTTCGAGAGCCGGGTGAACGGCCACAAATCCTGGCGCAGCCGCATTTGGCGGGGGTTGGACAATTCCCGGACGGGCATGCTGCCCTTTGCCTTTGACGAGGGCTTTGGCTTTCAGGCCTATGTCGACTGGGTTCTGGATGTGCCGATGTATTTCGTGTTCCGCGACGGGAAATACATCAACGCTCTGGGACAGTCCTTCCGCGACTTTCTGAAGGGAAAGCTGCCCGCCTTGCCGGGCGAAAAGCCGACCCTGTCGGATTGGGCGGACCATATGACCACGGTTTTTCCCGAGGCACGCGTCAAGAAATTCATCGAAATGCGCGGGGCGGATTGCGGTGATCAGGCCCATATCAACGCCCTGCCGGCGTTCTGGGTCGGGCTGATGTATGACCAGACCGCGCTGGACGCGGCATGGGATCTCGTAAAGGGCCTGGATGCCGCCACACGTGAAGGACTGCGGGTCAACGCCTCTGTCGCCGCATTGCAGGCCGAGGCGGAAGGGGTGAAACTGCTGGACCTCGCCCGTGCCGCGGTGGGCCTGTCGCATGCCGGTCTTGCGGCGCGGGGGATGGGCGAGGAAGCCTTCCTGGCACCCCTCGTCCGGTCTCTGGAGTCCGAAGAAGTGCAGGCCGACCGTTGGCTAAAGCTTTATCGCGGGCAGTGGGGCGGCGATCTGGGCCGGATCTATGAGGCGGCAAGCCTCTGATTGTTGACGTATGGCAAAACGCGGCCCACCCTGATCGTCAGGCGCTGCAGTCAGGCATCGCCGGCAAAAAGGGGACGGGCATGCGCGATTTCTTCATCAACAGCCTCGAAATTCTGGTCGGCGTCATCGTGGTGCTTTTGAGCCTTGCGATTTTGGGCGCTTCGGCGGCGGCTGCTTTTGGCGGTGCCATGGGCATGGGTGGCGGCATGGGAATGGGCGCGGGCGGGATGTCGGGGCCTCTGGCTGGCGTCGGCATCCTGATCGGCGGGGCGCTTTATGTGATTTTTGTCGGCGGGTTCCTGTACATGGGCATCGGCATTTATCAGAACACCAAGCGCAGCGCCGAAGCTTTGGAGAAGTTGGCATCGAAGTGAGGGTTGCCGGGTTTCAGCCCGGCCCGGGACGAAACCCCATCACAAAAGCGCGCACTTTGGCCTCTGGCATTTCACAGGGTTTCAGGACATCGCCCGAGGCCAGGTGATACAGGTTCAGACTGACGAAATCGGCACCGCCCAGTTCGCGTGCGAAAAGCTTCACGCTTCTGCCCCCGGCATGGCTGGTCTTTTCGACCCGGTAGCGCCGTCCCATGAACGTCCCCAGACAGTGGCCCTCCGGGATCAGGTCCAGCGCCGTCCGGAACGGGTCCGTCACGCCTTTTTCTGACCGATCCGCGGCTCGGTTCCCTGCTTGATCCGCTTGAGGTTGGCTGCATGGCGGATATAGACCAAGATCGTCAGGATCACGACGAGAAAGATCATCTGCCCCTCGCGGAACACGATCAGCCAAACGGTGGCAAGGGCGGCAGCCGTCAGGGCCGAAAGCGACGAAATTCGCGTGATCGCCGCTGCGACGGCCCAAGTGGCGCAGCAGGCCAGACCCACCCGCCAATCCAGCGCCAGCAACGTGCCAAGGAAGGTCGCCACGCCCTTGCCGCCCTTGAAGTTCAGCCAGACCGGAAACAGATGGCCCAGAAAGCTGCACAGGGCCGCAAGTTGTGCCGCATCCTCGCCCACCGCCGCGCGGGCAACCAGCACCGCCACCGCGCCCTTGGCCGCGTCAAGGATCAGTGTGGCGGCAGCGGCCCGCTTGTTCCCGGTGCGCAGCACATTGGTGGCCCCGATATTGCCCGACCCGATCTGGCGCAGATCGCCCAAACCCATCATCCGGGTGATCACGATCCCGAACGGAACGGACCCAAGCAGATAGGACAGCACGGCGACGGCGATCATCAGACCGGTGGAAGACGTGAAATCTGGCATCGCTTACCCTTTGAAGACCTGCTGCCCACCCACCCAGGTTGCCAGCACCTTACCCTCCATCCGCTGGCCGTCAAACGGCGTGTTCTTGGATTTTGACTGCAGCGTGAAGCGGTCCAGCAGGAAAGGCGCATCCGGGTCGAACAGGACAAGGTCCGCAGGAGCCCCGTCGCTCAGCCGACCTTGCGGCAGACCCAGCCGGTTGGCGGGGTTCAGGGCTAGGGCGCGGAACAGTTGCGGCAGGCTGACCGCCCCGGCATGGTAAAGCCGCAAAGCCGCCGGCAGCAACGTCTGCAACCCGACCGCACCGCTTGCCGCCTCTTCAAACGGCAGGCGCTTGCTCTCCTCATCCGCCGGGGTGTGGAAGGACGAGATCACATCAATCACCCCCTCCGCCACCGCCTGCACCATCGCCATCCGGTCATCCTCGGACCGCAGAGGCGGCGTCAGCTTGAAGAAGGTGCGATAGTCGCCCACGTCCAGTTCATTGAGGGTCAGGTGATGGATCGACACGCCCGCCGTCACATCCAGCCCATTCGCCTTGGCCCGCTCAATCGCAGGCAGGCTGCGGGCCGTGGTGACCTGATCCGCATGATACCGCGCGCCGGTCATCTCGACCAATCCCAGATCCCGGTCCAACCCGATCCTCTCGGCCATCGGACTGACCGAGGGCAACCCCCGCAAGCTGGCAAACTTCGAATTCGTTGCTGCCGCCCCCGCTGTCAGCCCCGGCTCTTGCGGATGCCCCACCACCAAAGCGCCCAGACTGCGGGCATAGACCAGCGCCCGCGCCAGTGCCTTGGTGTTGGTCGAGACATGGAACACATCGGTAAACGCCACCGCCCCGGCATCGAGCAGGAACCCGATCTCCGTCATCTCCTCGCCCATCCGCCCCTTGGTCAGCGCCGCCATATGCCGGATGCGCACCACCGATTCCGCCGCCCGCCGCGTCACAAATTCCAACGTCTCCGGCGTATCAATCGAAGGCGAGGTATCCGGCCGCGCAATGATGGTCGTAATCCCCCCGGCCGCCGCCGCGAGGCCAGCCGAGCGAAACGACTCCTTGTGCCGCTCTCCCGGTTCCCCAATCTTGACGCCCCAATCGACGATGCCGGGGGCGAGACACATACCGTCGCAGTCGATGCTTGTGGTGCCTTTGGGCGCAGCCTCCCGCCCCACGATCACTCCATCCTTGACGGTCAGGGAGCCAAGAGAATCCGTCCCCTCTTCCGGGTCGATCAGGCGGGCGTTGGTGAGGTGGAAGGTCATTTGGCTCCCTGTTGAATTTCGAGAATGAGGCGATAGACAGCCTGCGGGTTTTCGATCCCGACAAAGCCAATGGGCGTCGAGGTGCTGCCCTCGCTGCTGCCCTCGATGCTGATGGCTGTTTCCGTGGCAAAC
>JANMCI010000318.1:0-2657 GCA_031361245.1 Rhodobacterales bacterium | reverse complement strand
GTTAACTTTCGGAGGACATCATGAAAACCATCAAGGGCCCCGCCCTGTTTCTTGCCCAATTCGCCGGCGACGCCGCCCCCTTCAACACGCTGCCCGCCATCACCGAATGGGCCGGTTCCATCGGTTACAAGGGCGTGCAGGTGCCGACCCGGGACGCCCGGCTGATCGACCTCGACAAGGCCGCGACGTCCAAGACCTATTGTGACGAGCTCAAGGGCATCTGCGCCCAAAATGGCGTGCAGATCACCGAGCTTTCGACCCACCTGCAAGGCCAGCTTGTCGCCGTCCACCCCGCCTACGACGCCCAGTTCGACGGGTTCGCCGACCCATCCGTGCGCGGCAATCCCAAGGCCCGCACCGAATGGGCCGTCGATCAGGTGAAAAAGGCGCTGACCGCATCCCGCAACCTCCGCCTCACCGCCCATGCCACCTTCTCGGGCGCCCTCGCCTGGCCCTATCTCTACCCCTGGCCCCAGCGCCCCGCTGGCCTGGTCGAGGAAGCCTTTGACGAACTGGCCCGGCGCTGGACCCCGATCCTGAACCATGCCGAAGACTGTGGCGTCGATGTCTGCTACGAGATTCACCCCGGCGAAGACCTCCATGACGGCGTCAGCTTCGAGATGTTCCTCGACCGCGTCAAAGGCCACAAACGCGCCAACATGCTGTATGACCCCAGCCACTATGTGCTGCAACATCTTGATTACCTTGACCATATCGACATCTACCACGACCGGATCAAGATGTTCCACGTCAAGGACGCCGAGCTGAACCCCACCGGGCGCCAAGGCGTCTATGGCGGCTTTCAATCCTGGGTCAACCGCGCCGGCCGCTTCCGCTCGCCCGGCGACGGTCAGGTCGATTTCGCCTCGATCTTCTCCAAACTCACCCAATACGGCTTTGCGGGCTGGGCAGTGGTCGAATGGGAATGCTGCCTGAAACACCCCGAGGACGGCGCCCGCGAAGGCGCCGCCTTTGTCGAAGCCCACATCATCCGCGTCACCGAGAAAGCCTTCGACGACTTCGCCGACGCCGGAACGGACCGCGCCGCCAACCGCAAGATGCTCGGCCTGGCATGAAGATCGGCGTCAACCTGCTGCTCTGGACCAGCCGGTTGACGCCCGCCCACCTGCCCATCCTGCGCGGCCTTAAAGCCATGGGCTATGACGGGGTCGAGGTTCCCGTCTTCGCCGGCACCCCCGGCGATTACAGCGAAATCGCCCGGATGCTGGGCGACGAGGGCCTTGCCGCCGCCGTCGCAGGCACGCTGAAACCCGGCGCCGATCCCCTGTCCGACGACCCGACCCAGCGCGCCGCAGGCCGCGACCACCTCCACTGGCTCGTCGATTGCGCCGCCGCCCTCGGCGCCGAGGTCATCGCCGGCCCCTTCCACCAACCTCTCGCCCAGTTCTCCGGCACCGGCCCCACCCCTCGGGAATGGGACCGCCTCGTGGCCGCCCAGACCGACATGGCCGACTACGCCCCCATGCGGTTGGCCATCGAACCCCTGAACCGCTTTGAATGCTATGCCCTCAACACCGCCGAACAGGCCGCCCGCCTCGCTCATCAGGTGAACCGCCCCAACTACGGCACCCTCTTCGACACCTTCCACGCCAATATCGAAGAGCGCGATCCCGTCGCCGCCCTGACCCAGACCCTGCCCCACGTCACCCACTTCCACGTCAGCGAAAACGACCGCGGCACGCCGGGCACCGGCCACGCCGCCATCCTGCCCGCCCTCAAGGTCCTGAAAGCCGCCGGTTACGACCACTGGATTTCGGTCGAGGCTTTCGGCCAGGCCCTGCCCGACATCGCCGCCGCCACCAAAATCTGGCGCCCCCTCTTCACATCCGAAACCCAACTTGCCAAAGATGCTGTTAAACTGATCCGTCAGGCTTGGACTTCACAGGAGACATAAATGGCCATCACCGCAGCCCACGTTGCCCGCGCCCCCCGCATCCGCCTTGGCATGGTCGGCGGCGGACGCGGCGCCTTCATCGGCGCCGTCCACCGCATCGCGTCGCGCATCGACGACCAGTATGAACTTGTGGCTGGCGCCTTTTCCTCGGACCCCGAGAAATCCGCCGCCTCCGCCGCCGATCTGGGCGTCGCCCGCGCCTATGGCAGCTATGAAGAGATGGCCCAGAAGGAATCCCGCCGCAAGGACGGGATCGAGGCCGTCGCCATCGTCACCCCCAACCACATGCACGCCCCCGCCGCCCTGCCGTTCCTAAAGCGCGGCATCCACGTCATTCTCGACAAGCCCCTGACCGCCACTCTGGCCGAGGCCAAGAAACTCGCCAAGGCGGTCGAGGCGTCCAGTTCGGTCTTTGCCCTGACCCACAATTACACCGGCTACCCGATGATCCGTCAGGCCCGCGAGATGGTGGCAGCGGGCGCGCTCGGCGACATCCGTCTGGTCAATGTCGAATATATTCAGGACTGGCTGTCCGAACCCGTCGAACAGACCGGCCAGAAACAGGCCGACTGGCGCACCGATCCGGCGCGCTCGGGGGCCGGCGGCTCCACCGGCGACATCGGCACCCATGCCTTCAACCTTGCGAATTTCGTGACCGGCCTCACGCTCGACAGCCTCTCCGCCGATCTGCAAAGCTTCGTGCCCGGCCGCCGCGTTGACGACAACGCCCATGTGATGATGC
>JANMCI010000267.1:0-5733 GCA_031361245.1 Rhodobacterales bacterium | reverse complement strand
ACCACGCATCAGCGCCTGCCGCAGGATCAGAAAGATGCGCTGGGCATAACGCCGGGCCTGATCCGGCTGTCGGTGGGGCTGGAAGATGCCGATGATCTGATCGCGGATCTGGCGCAGGCACTGGAGCGGAACTGAGCTGATTGACCGTGCCGTCAGCGGCACGCTTGATGCGCCTTTTAGGGGCTGTCTCCGCATCACAATTCGTTAACGGCACAGGGTAAACCGTGCTAAATTGACGCCGGGTCAAGCAGACTCGATCGGGGGAAGAAATCATGACACCTTGGGAAATTGATGCGACCGAATTGGCCAATTGCAACTGTGCATTTGGCTGCCCTTGCCAGTTCAACTCCTTGCCAACGAACGGAAATTGCGAAGCGGCCGTGGGGATCATCATCCACAAGGGATTTTATGGGGATGTCCGGCTGGACGGCGTCAAGGCGGCCTTTACGGCTGCATGGCCGGCAGCCATCCACATGGGCAACGGCACGATGCAACTTGTGATCGATGCCGCCGCAACCCCGGCGCAACGCAAGGCGGTCGAGGCGATCTTCACCGGCGGGGATACCGACGACATGGCGACTGTGTTCTGGGTGTTCAACAAGATGTCGTCGAACCGGCTGGAAACCTTGGTCAAGCCGATTGACGCTGCCATCGACATCGAGGCCCGCACCGGCCATGTGAAGGTGCCGGGCGTGTTCGAAATGAGCGCTCAGCCGATCCGCAACCCGGTCAGCGGTCAGGCCCACCGGGCACGGATCAGCCTGCCGAGCGGGTTCGAGTTTCGGCTGGCCGAAGTCGCCAGTGGCACGACCAAGACTTCGGGCGCGATTTCGCTGACGAAAAACACCGGCACGCATGCCCATATCTGCCGACTGCACATGAACGGTCATGGCCTGATCGACCACGCAGCTTGACGTCCCATGTCGGGGAGCCTTGGACTGGCCCGGCTTTTGGGACGGGAGCGCTGGATTGTGGCCGGCGCGCTGGCCGTGGCGGCTCTGGGCGCGGCGGCTTTTATCGTGGCTGGCGCCGGGACTGGCATGTCGGCGCTGGGCATGTCGGCGGCCACCGGGCCTGCCGGCGCATTGCTGGGTGGTGCGGCTGACCTGGTAACACCCGCGCGCTGGACGCCGGGCTATGCGCTGATGATCTTTCTGATGTGGTGGCTGATGATGGTCGCCATGATGGTGCCAAGTGCGGCACCCGCGGTGCTGCTCTATGGGGCGTTGAACCCGGGGCAGGGCATCCGGGGGATGCTGGAGTTCCTCGCAGGCTATCTGGCGATCTGGGCTGGCATGAGCCTGCTCGCCACGGCTCTACAGGGGGCGTTGGCGGCGGGCGGGCTGATTTCGGGCATGTACATGACTCTGGCACTGCCCTGGCTTGGGGCTTTGGTGCTGATCGGGGCCGGGCTTTATCAGCTGACCCCGATCAGGCAGAACTGTCTTGCCCAGTGCCGCGGCCCGGTCGAGGCCCTGACCCGGCACCGGCGCAGCGGGCCATGGGCGGCTTTCCGCATGGGCGCGCTGCATGGCCGCTTTTGCCTTGGATGCTGCTGGGGGTTGATGGCGCTGCTGTTCGTCGGCGGTGTCATGAATCTTTACTGGATTCTTGGCCTGACATTCTATGTTGCCGTGGAAAAGCTGGCGCCTTTCGGTGAAAGGCTGGCCCGGCCGATGGGGCTTGTCCTCGTGGCGCTGGGGCTTTCCGTGGCACTATGGACGACCACCCAAGGCTGAACGGCGCACGGCGCGCGGGCGACTGCGGCGCGTTTTCACTGACAATCCAGTGATCCGGTGTCGCGTTTTTGGCGTATGACTTCGGTAAGGCTTGGGGGAACGACAAGTTTGCCCTATATTGCCAGTCTTGCGACCTCGATGTGGGAAAGGGAGCGCTGCCATGAACATTCATATGCTGGAACAGGACCGGAAGCCGACGCGGGCCGATGCCGAGGCTGCGCTGGGTGTGCTCAAGCTGTGGGCCGACCGCGCAAGCGAAGCGGATATTGTGGCGTTGGACCCTTCGGTGGGTCTGCTGATCGGCGACGGCTATCCGGTGCTGAGCCGCGAATACCCTGAGGATTTCCGCGCAACCGAGGCCTACAAGGACGGCTTGCCGGACCTGCAGAACGGCCCGGCCAGCCTGATCGTTGGCGCGCGCCAGACCATCCAGCATGTCGGAATCTCGAATTTCCGTCTGCCGATTCGCTATCACACGCGGGACAATGGCGATCTCAACCTCGAAACCTCGGTCACTGGAACGGTGAGCCTTGAGGCCGAGAAGAAGGGCATCAACATGAGCCGCATCATGCGGTCGTTCTATGTCCACGCCGAGCGCGCCTTCAGCTTTCAGGTGATCGAACACGCGCTGGATGACTACATGCGCGATCTGGGGTCGTTTGACGCCCGCATCCAGATGCGGTTCTCGTTTCCGGTCAAGGTCGGCTCGCTGCGGTCGGGGCTGTCGGGCTGGCAGTATTACGACATCGCACTTGAGCTGGTGGACAAGGGCGGGGTGCGCAAGCGCATCGTGCATCTGGATTTCGTCTATTCCTCGACCTGCCCGTGTTCGCTGGAACTGAGCGAACATGCCCGCATGACGCGCGGTCAGTTGGCCACGCCGCATTCGCAGCGTTCGGTCGCGCGCATCTCGGTCGAGGTGGCGGGTGGTGACTGCCTGTGGTTTGAGGATCTGATCGACCTCGCCCGCGAGGCGGTGCCGACGGAAACGCAGGTCATGGTCAAGCGCGAGGATGAGCAGGCCTTTGCCGAATTGAACGCTGCAAACCCGATCTTTGTCGAGGATGCCGCCCGCAGCTTTTATGCCGCACTGGTGAAAGACAAGCGCATTGGCGATTTCCGCATTGTCGCCAGCCATCAGGAAAGCCTGCATAGCCATGACGCCGTGTCGGTGCTGACCGAGGGTGCGACCTTTGCGGCGGATTCACTGGACCCGCGGCTTTTCGCCTCGCTTTACCACGTCGGATAAAGCGCATCCCTCAAGCCATGAACGGCTTGAGGGATGCCGGGTCTTCAGTCCCAGCAGCTTACCAGCACCGTCATGCCCCGCGCCTTCGCGGCCAAAGCGTTCGGTGTTGGTTCGACACGTGACGACGCCGCCGTCGGGATGATGCCTTTTGCGGTCAGCGAGGCTGACAACGCTGCAGCAGATGCGGCAAAGGCCACGCCGTCGGGCAGTTGCTTGGTTGCTTTGGGATCGGCGGGCAACAGCATCCCAAGAACCGCCCCATAAGCGTCCAGCACCGGGCCACCGGTATCGCCGGGCAGGGCAGACAGGGTCATGCGGGTCAGACCTGCTTCGCCATTCAGGCCGCGCAATTCCTCGATCACGCCGCGGGTGACGACCGGAGCCGAAAGCTTGTCCTCATAGGAATAGCCCGAAACCGAGACCGGCGCACCTGGCCGGGGCAATGCCAAGGAGAATTCGGCGACAGACCCCGGCGACAACGGGCTGGCCGGGGTCAGAACGGCGTAGCCAAGGGCGGTGTCCTGAAATCTGACCGTGGCCGCGACCGAGCGTTCCAGCATGATCTTGCCGCAGTCCGAAACCGCCTGTGCGGTGGTCAGGACGGAGCCGTTGGTGTCAATGAAGAACCCTGTCCGCGACAGTCTGGGATGACGCACCTCCAGCCCTGAAAGGATTCCACGCTTGGCAGCTTCGCTCAAAGGCACAAGCCCGGGGTCCAGCACCTGATCGCCGAGGGACCTGAAGCTGGACCGCAGCGCCGGCAGGATGCGGTTCATCCGCGCGCCATCGGCGCGGTTCCAGCTGATCAGATAGCCCTTGATGTTGCCGCTTTCGACCTGGGCAAAGGCAAGGGTCTCGATCTTGTCATTGCTGCCGCGCAGGGTGAAGGACGCCTCCTCCAATGCCCGCTCGCCGGTCGGCGGCACCAGTTCCAGCGTCTGAAGCACGTCGTAAAGCCCGGCCAGCCCCGCCTTGCCGCCGGGTTCCGAGATCAGCAGGACCTTCAGGCCCGACCCCGCCTTTTCCGAGTAATGTACAAAAGGCGGTTCGTAGCGATCGAACTGGATCAGCGCCAGAGGCAGGGTGATCTCGATGCCGGACTCCGCCTCTGACACGGTTTCAAAGCCGAATTCGGCCCGGTCGGCGCGGTAGCTGCCGGTCAATTGCGCGCGTTGTTTGATCGTCAGGATGCCGGTCTGCTCCAGCCCGTTGGCACCCTGCCAGGCGGCCATCGAGGCACGGGTGCCCTTGCCAAAGCTTCCATCCACACCGCCATCATAAAAACCGTACCATTTCAGCGCCTCTTGCAGCGCCATACGGTCCTCGGCGGACAGTTCGGCTTCGGACACGCGGGCCTGGGCTGGCGTTTCGTCCGGATCGACTTCGGGCGGCGCTTCGGCAACGGGTTCGGCGGCAGGGTCCGGCAGTGCCGCGGTCGCATCGGGGTCCGGCACCTCGGGCGCAGCATCGTCCGCCCCCACCGGCCAGAACCGCTGACCATGGCCCGACCCGTCCGACAGATAGCTGTCCGCCGGGATCATGTTCTGGCGGCGCAGGTCCAAAAGCCGCGCTCCGGCTTCGTCGCGACTTTGCGGGCCAAGGGCGATTCCGTACCAGCCGGAGCTGAGCCGGTAGCCTTCGACATCCGGGAACAGCGCCGAATAGGCGCGGGCGCGGTCAAGGGCGGTGTTCAGGTTCGGTTGCGCCTCGATTTGCAGCCATGTCCTGTCCTGAGCGGCCAGCGGTGCAGCAAGAGCAAAGGCCAGAAGACCCAGCAGAACGGCCAGAATTCGCATCAACACAAGACCCTTTTCCCTTGCCGATTTGCCCAGATGCAATCGCAAGGGCGCGGCGTTGGCACCTTCTAACAGACCAAGGCGCGGATGCACCCCCAATTTGCAGGGAAATCCGCTCATTGGAGCAGGCCTGCAACATCACTCGCCACATTGACCCTTTGGCCGTCGCCCCCTATGGAGGGGGCGCATTGCCAGAGGCTTCTCCATGTCCGTCGTTGTCCCCTTCGCCGCCGACAAACCCGCTCCCCGCAGCTTTCAGGAGGTGATCCTGCGGCTGCAGTCCTACTGGGCCGCGCAAGGATGCGCCGTGCTGCAGCCTTATGACATGGAAGTGGGGGCCGGCACCTTTCACCCGGCCACGACACTGCGTTCGCTTGGCTCCAAGCCCTGGGCCGCGGCTTACGTCCAGCCCTCGCGCCGCCCGACCGACGGGCGTTATGGCGAGAACCCCAACCGCCTGCAGCACTATTACCAGTATCAGGTCATCATCAAACCCTCGCCCCCCGACCTGCAGGACCTCTACCTCGGCTCGCTCGCAGAGATCGGCATCGACGCCTCACTGCACGACATCCGTTTTGTCGAGGATGACTGGGAAAGCCCGACCCTTGGCGCATGGGGTCTGGGGTGGGAGGTGTGGTGCGACGGCATGGAAGTCAGCCAGTTCACCTATTTCCAGCAGGTCGGCGGCCATGACTGCCGTCCGGTTTCGGGCGAACTGACCTATGGGCTCGAACGCCTCGCCATGTATGTCCTTGGCATCGACCACGTGATGGAGATGCCCTTCAACGACCCGCAATCGCCCATCCCTCTGACCTATGGTGACATCTTCCGCCAGACCGAGGAGGAATACTCGCGCCACAACTTCGACGGCGCCAACACCGAGGCGCTGTTTCAGCACTTCAAGGACGCCGAGGCCGAATGCGCCCGCCTTCTGGCCTTTGCGCCGGAC
>JANMCI010000249.1:0-3287 GCA_031361245.1 Rhodobacterales bacterium | reverse complement strand
GACGTCTGGCGCGATCTGCGCGCACAGGTAACGGCCCTCTTGGCCGAGGGTGCCGAAGCGCAGGCGACAACGGCGCGCTATCTGGTGCCGCTCGCCGATGTGACGCTGCACCTGCCGTTCGTCTTGTCCGAATACACCGATTTCTACGCCAGCCGTCACCATGCCACCAATGTCGGCACCATGTTCCGAGGGGCGGAAAACGCCCTGCCACCGAACTGGCTGCACATTCCCATCGGGTACAATGGGCGGGCGTCATCGGTTGTGGTGTCGGGCACTGACGTCCGCCGTCCCTGGGGTCAGGTGAAAGGACCGAATGACGCGGCCCCCCGCTTTGCACCCTCGGCCCGGTTCGACATCGAGTTGGAACTGGGTGCGGTGGTCGGCCTTCCGTCAGATTCTGGTCGGCCCGTGACAGTAGCGCAGGCCGATGCGATGATCTTTGGTTATGTGCTTCTGAACGACTGGTCGGCGCGCGACATTCAGGCCTGGGAATACCAGCCGCTCGGGCCGTTTCAGGCCAAGGCGACGGCCACCACGATCAGCCCGTGGATCGTGATGAAGGCCGCCCTCGACCCCTTCCGCACCGCGACCCCGCCGCGCGAAGTGCCTCTGCTGCCCCATCTGCAGGAACCCGGGCCGATGCTTTATGACATCGCCCTTGAGGTCGGCCTGACCCCGGCCGGCGGCAGCGAGACCGTGATCGCCCGCACCAACTATGCCGAGATGTACTATTCCGCCGCCCAGCAACTGGCTCATCACACCACCTCTGGCTGCCCGATGTCGGTGGGCGATCTGCTGGGCTCAGGCACCATATCCGGCCCGACCAAGGACAGCCGTGGCAGCCTGTTGGAACTTAGCTGGGGCGGCAAGGAACCGTTCGCCATCGCTGGCGGCACCCGCAGTTTCATCGAGGACAACGACACCCTGACCCTGCGCGGCCATGCCACCGGCGACGGCTACCGCATCGGCTTTGGCGACTGCCGGGGCCAGGTGATCCCCGCCCTGACCGACCCCTACGCCCGTTGAAAGGACCACCCCATGGCCAAGGCCTTTGCCTCACAAGGCGATCTTGCCGACAAGAAGATCAGTTTTACCGAAATCGGCGCGGGTCTTTATGCCTTCACCGCCGAAGGTGACCCCAATTCCGGCGTGATCATCGGGGACGACAGCGTGATGGTCATCGAGGCGCAGGCGACGCCCCGGTTGGCGCAGAAGGTCATCGACTGTGTGCGCTCGGTCACCGACAAGCCGATCACCCATGTTGTGCTGACCCACTATCACGCCGTTCGCGTGCTGGGTGCCAGCGCGTTCAACGCGCGTGAGGTCATCATGGGCGAACGCTGCCGCGCCATGGTGGTGGAACGGGGGCAAGAGGATTGGGACAGCGAGTTTCAGCGTTTTCCCCGGCTGTTTCAAGGCCATGAAAGCATCCCCGGCCTGACCTGGCCGACCACCACTTTCAACGACCGCATGACGGTCTATCTTGGCAAGCGCCGGGTCGATCTCATGCACCTTGGCCGCGCCCATACCGCGGGCGATATCGTTGCCCATGTGCCCGATGCCAATGTCATGTTCACCGGCGATATCGTCGAGGCGCATTCCGCCTGCTACTGCGGCGACGGCCATTTTTCCGACTGGCCCGCGACGCTGGAGAGGGTCCGCGCCTATGACCCGGGCGCCATCGCGCCCGGTCGCGGCGATGCGGTGATAGGATCGCAGGCCGTGAACGCCGCCCTTGACCGCACCCGCGATTTCGTCCTGTCAACCTATGCCCCTGCCGCCCGCGTCGCCGCTCGGGGCGGGTCGCTCAAGGAAGCCTGGGACGCCGTCCGCGCCGCCTGCGACCCCAAGTTCCGCGACTATGCGATTTACGAACACTGCCTGCCCTTCAACGTGACCCGCGCCTATGACGAGGCCCGCGGGCTGGATACCCCCCGCATCTGGACCGCTGCGCGCGATCTGGCTATGTGGGCGGAACTGCAGGGATAGCAATGGTTTACGACTACCGCCCCTTCCCCTATGTCGCCCCGCCCGGCCTGACCGGACCCGAGCCGCGCCACAAGGTCGTGATCGTCGGCGCAGGTCCCATCGGGCTGGCGCTGGCCATCGACCTCGCGCAGTACGGCGTGCCCTCGGTGGTGCTGGACGACAACAACGTCGTCTCGGTCGGCTCGCGCGCGATCTGCTGGTCCAAGCGCAGCCTCGAGATTCTGGACCGCCTTGGCGTCGGGCAGAAATGCGTCGACAAGGGCGTGATCTGGAAGGTTGGCCGCACCCTGCACCGCGAGGAAGAGATCTGGAATTTCGACCTGCAACCCGACCCGGGCCACAAGATGCCGGCCTTCGTGAACCTGCAGCAGTATTACGTCGAGGAGTATCTGGTCACCCGCGCGGCAGAATTCCCCGACCTGATCGACCTGCGCTGGAAGAACAAGGTCACCGCCCTGACCCAGACCGACCATGTCGCGCTGACCGTCGGAACCCCGGACGGGGACTATGTGCTGGAGGCCGACTATCTGGTCGCCTGCGACGGCGCCCGCAGCGATATCCGCACCATGATGGGTCTGGATTTCGCCGGAGAGTTGTTCGAGGAACGCTTCCTGATCGCCGATATCGAGATGCAGGGCAACTTCCCGTCCGAACGCCGTTTCTGGTTCGAGCCGAATTTTCACCCCGGCCAGTCGGCCCTTCTGCACAAACAGCCCGACAACATCTACCGGATCGACCTGCAATTGGGTTGGAACGCCGACCCCGAAGCTGAAAAGACCCCCGACCGCGTGATCCCCCGCATCGAAAAGGCCGTGGGGCACCGCGATTTTCGCCTCGACTGGGTATCGGTCTATACCTTCCAATGCCGCCGTCTGGCGAAGTTCGTCCACGGCCATGTCATCTTTGCCGGTGACAGCGCCCATATCGTCTCGCCCTTCGGTGCACGGGGCGGCAACGGCGGCCTGCAGGATGTCGATGCGCTGGGCTGGCGGCTGGCCGCCGTGGCCAAGGGGGGCAACCCCGGGGTCCTGAACGCCTATGACCGCGAACGCCAGCATGGCGCGGACGAGAACCTGATGAACTCCTCCCGCACGACCCGTTTCATGTCGCCCGCACCTGGCGCCGAGCGCCTGTTCCGCGACGCCGTCCTGCACCTCGCCGCCCGCGCCCCGTTTGCGCGACCGCTGGTGAACTCGGGCCGCCTGTCGCGCCCCTGCACCTATCCACTGGAAGCGCCGGACGATAAGGCCCTGCCTGCAACCTCCCGGCCCGGTTCAGTCGCGCCCGACGCGCCCCTG
>JANMCI010000247.1:0-4065 GCA_031361245.1 Rhodobacterales bacterium | reverse complement strand
TGGGCATAGGGTCCGGTCTGGCCAAAGCCGGTGATCGAGCAATAGATCAGCCGCGGATTGACCTGCCGCAGACTGTCATAGTCCAGGCCGTATTTGGCCAGCCCGCCCACCTTGAAATTCTCGATCAGCACATCGGCGTCGGCGACCAGTGCGCGCACCATCTCCTGCCCTTCAGGGGTGCGGAAGTCGCAGGTGACGGACGATTTGCCCCGGTTCGTCGCATAGAAATAGGCCGCCGAGCGGTCGCCGTCGCGCTCGATGAAGGGCGGGCCCCAGCGGCGGGTGTCGTCGCCCTCGGGCGCTTCGACCTTGATCACCTCGGCCCCCAGATCGGCAAGGGTCTGGCCAGCCCAGGGGCCAGCCAGAATCCGCGCCAGTTCGACGACCTTTATTCCCGCAAGAGGCGTCACTTACTTGGCCAGTTCCGCATCCAGGATGGCCTGAAGCTCGGCGTAGTCCATGTTGGAATGTTGCGCGCCGTTGATGATGAACGACGGCGTGCCGCCAAAGGTTTCGCCGGGGTAATCCGTGGCGATGCTCGCCTGATAATGGGCCACCAGCGCCTCGGCGACGGTCTGATCGCGCAGACAGGCGTCCATGGCGGCGTCCTCCATTCCGGCGGCGAGCCCGATCTTCTTGAGCGCCTCCACCGCCGTGGCGAGGTCTGCGGCACCGGCCCAGTCCTTCTGCTTGTCATAAAGCATGTCGGTGATCCCGAAATAGCGCATCTCGCCGCCGCAGCGGGCCAGCATGCCCCCCAGCAGGCCAAGCTGGTCGAAATAGACCTCGTGATATTCGAGCCGGACCTTGCCGGTGTCGATGTAGTCGGCCTTGAGCTTGGGGTAGACGTCGGCGTGGAAACGGGCGCAGTGCGGGCAGGTGAACGAGAGATACTCGGCCATTTTCACCTTGGCGTTCACATCGCCGATGCCGAAATCGACGATCGTTGCGGCATCGGTTGCGGCGGCGGGAGCGGTGGTCTCGGCGTGGAGGCCCGCAGCATTCAGGACGAGCGCGCCCGACGTGAGGGCCAGCAGGTGGCGGCGTGTCAGGTGTTGGGTCATGGGGTCTTGCCTTCCTTGAGCTTGCGGCGAGTTAAGATGTTTTGCGCCAAAGCTTCAAGAGCGGCGCGCAGGGCATTGTCGGCAACGGGAGCGGCCACCTTGGCCGCTTCGGCCTGTATGGCCGGATCGGGGGCTTGGGGAGGGGGCTTTTTGGCCGGAGTGAACTCTGCCTGACCTTCGGCAAAGCCGGTGGCGGCGGTCTGGGTCAGGCTGATGCGGGCAATGGCGTTGTAGCCATAGGCGGCGTTGACCCTTTCCTTGAGGCGCGGCAGGTCCATCTGGACCATCGGTGCATGGGCGGGGGCGACCAGAAGGGTCAGCGTGGCGCCCATCCCCTCGCGGCCATAGCCGATCTTTACCGGACGGGTGATGGCCGCTGTCGCCTCGCCCGCGATTTCGGCCCAGCCGGTCAGAAGGCGGGTGACGGCAAAACCGCGCGCCTCGCCCACTTCGCGGATGCGGCTTTGCAAAAGGCCGGACGCGGCTTCGAAACCGCGCAAGCGACGTTCGGGCGGGCTGGGGCTGTGGGTCGTTGTACGGGCCATCTGGTCCTGCTGCGATCTGACGCTATTGTAAGCATTCGGATGGGGCCTCTGCCAGAGGTTTGCAGGCCACGGGGGCATAAACATTGCGTGACGTCGGAGTGAAGGCAGCGGCGCTTTTGGAGTGGTATGACCACAATGCGCGCGATTTGCCGTGGCGGGTCCTGCCGGGCGCCCGGGCGAACGGGGCAAAGGCCGATCCCTATCGCGTCTGGCTGTCGGAGGTGATGCTGCAGCAGACCACGGTGGCAGCCGTGAAGGGGTATTTCGACCGCTTCACGCGGCGCTGGCCGGATGTGGCGGCTCTGGCGGCGGCGGCGGACGGCGATGTCATGGCGGAATGGGCGGGGCTGGGCTATTACGCCAGAGCCCGCAACCTTCTGGCCTGCGCGCGTGCGGTCGTTGCGCGGGGCGGTTTCCCGGCCGATCTGGCGGGCCTGCGCGCTCTGCCGGGCATCGGCCCCTATACCGCGGCGGCGATTGCGGCGATTGCCTTTGACCGGCCAGAGGTCGTGGTTGACGGCAATGTCGAGCGGGTGATGGCCAGGGTTTTTGCGGTCGAAACCCCTCTGCCGCTGGCCAAACCCCTGTTGACGGCGCTGGCAGCCGGCCTGACCCCGGACCAGCGGCCCGGCGACTATGCCCAGGCCGTGATGGATCTGGGTGCCACGCTCTGCACCCCGCGCAACCCGGCCTGCGGCATCTGTCCCTGGGTCGGGGGCTGCCGGGCGCGGGCCGAGGGGATAGAGGCCAGCCTGCCGCGCAAGGTGGCAAAACCTGTCAAACCCACCCGCAGCGGCACGCTGTGGCTCGCGCGGCGCGCCGATGGGGCAGTTCTGGTCGAGCGGCGGCCAGAGCGCGGCCTGCTCGGCGGAACGCTGGGTTTTCCCGGGCAGGGCTGGGACGGTGCCGCCGGGCCGGCTCCGCTGGAGGCGGACTGGAAGGTGGCGGGACAGGTGAAACACACCTTCACCCATTTCCATCTCGACCTGTCGGTGCTGGTGGCAGAGGTTCCTCACGCTGCGGCACCCTTGCGCGGCGAATTTCTTGGTGCCAACCTGTTTTCACCACAAGATCTGCCGACACTGATGCGAAAGGCCCATGACGCTGCCTTCGGCGCCGAAGGCAACCGGGCCGCTCGCGAAACCTGAAGGACGCCCATGGCTGTGATTGCACCCCAAGACGTGGCCCGACTGCAGAACGCCCTGCCGTTCTGGCTGTCGCTTGGCACCATCCCGATGGCGCTGCTGGGCATGGCCTGGGGCGGTTGGGCGGTGTTCCTCATGCCGCTTTACACCTGGGGGCTTTATGCGCTGCTGGATGCGCTTTTGGGCCTGAACCCGGACAATGCCGATCTGGAAACCCCCGAGGATGACCTCTACTGGTACCGCGTCATCACCATGGCGTGGTTCCCGGTGCAGTTTGTCGTCCTGCTTTTGATGCTGTGGTATGTCCCGCAAGCCGGGCATCTGAACTTCGCCGAGAAGATCGTGCTGTTCTTCGGCATGGGGGTGATGTCGGGCACCATCGGCATCGTCTATGCCCATGAGCTGATGCACCAGAAGGACGGGGCCGAGCGCTGGCTGGGCGATCTGTTGCTCGCCTCTGTCCTCTACAGCCACTTCCGGTCCGAGCATCTGAAGGTTCATCACCTGTATGTCGGCACCCCGCGCGATCCGGTGACGGCGCGCTATGGCGAGGGGTTCCACCGCTATTTCCTGCGCGTGCTGCGGCAATGTCCGGCTTCGGCATGGCGGGCCGAGGCGGCGATGCTGGCCCGCAAGGGGCTGACGCCGTGGAGCCGGGAAAACCCGTTCCTGCGCTACGGGCTTTTGCAGGGCGGCATGCTGGCGCTGGCGCTGATCGTCGGCGGCTGGGCTGGGCTTTTCCTTTTCGTCTTTCAGGCTGCCGTGGCGATCTGGCAGCTGGAACTGGTGAACTATGTCGAGCACTACGGCCTGACCCGCCAGCATCTGGGCGAGGGGCACTATGACCACGTCCAGCCGCGCCATTCGTGGAACGCGTCGCACAAGGCGTCGAACTGGTTGCTGATCAACCTGCAGCGCCATTCGGATCACCACTACAAGCCAAGCCGGCGGTATCCGCTGTTGCAGACCTATGCCCCGCAAGAGGCGCCGCAACTGCCCTATGGCTATCCGGTGATGACCTCGATGGCGCTGATCCCGACCCTGTGGCGCCGCGTGATGAACCCGCGGGTCAAGGCTTGGCGGGCGCAGTTTTACCCCGAGATCAGCGACTGGCTGCCCTATAACAAGGGCCAGACACCGATGCCGAAGGGCGCACCCTAAACCATACGGCGGATCGTCTGGCGATCCTTCACCGCGCTCGAGATGTGCAGGGCGATGATCAAGGTCAGCGCAAGTGCCGTGCTGCCATGCCAGAAATGGCCGGTGATCGTGGCCATGTCGGCAGGCAGGGGTTCGCCGCTGCGGGCAAAG
>JANMCI010000221.1:0-15076 GCA_031361245.1 Rhodobacterales bacterium | reverse complement strand
TACCGCGCCGTTCATGCCACGCGGGGCAAGATGGTGCGGGCCGAGCCGGTGGCAGCCCTGTACGAACAGGGGCGGGTGTCCCATGTTGCCGGTCTGCGTCGGCTGGAGGAGCAGATGTGCCAGATGACCAATGGCGGCTATCGCGGAAAGGGCTCTCCCGACCGGGTGGACGCGCTGGTCTGGGGGTTGACGGATCTGGTGGTCGAGCCGGCGGAGAAGTACCGCCGCCCGCAGGTCAGAGGGCTTTAACGGGCCTTAGCCAGAGCGTTTGACAATGTGACGGGCGCCGTGGTCGCTGGCGGGGGTGGGAGCCTCCGGCGGGGATATTTCTGGACAGATAATGCTGACGGGCCTGCGGGCCGGTCTTGTGGCTGCTGCCGTCAGGGCGGTGGCGGGATGGGCTTTGCCCGACGGAATGAGGAGTGGACGGATGGTCTTTGATTTCCTGCGGCGCGCGCCAGAGGCGGGCCCGGCTGGCCAGGTGGCCAACATGGGCCCCAATATGGCCACTGAAAAGAAGGCAAGTGCGACCGGACGGGTGGCAGCCTGGGGATCGTCGGGGCGGGTGGCGTGGAGCCCGCGGGATGCGGCCTCGCTGACGCGGTCGGGGTTCATGGGCAATCCCATCGGCTTCCGGGCGGTGAAGGTGATTGCAGAGGCGGCGGCGGCCTTGCCGCTGGTCCTGCAGGACCACAACACGCGCTATGATCTGCATCCGGTGCTGGATCTGATGCGGCAGCCGAATGGCGCCCAGGGCCGGGCGGAGTTGTTCGAGGCGATCTATGGCTATCTGCTCTTGACCGGCAATGCCTATGTCGAGGCGGTGCCGGGGGCCGGTCGGGTGCCGGGTGAGCTGCATGTCCTGCGGTCGGACCGCATGAACGTGGTGCCGGGGACCGATGGCTGGCCGGTGGCCTATGACTATGTGGTGGGCGGGCGGACGCACCGCTTTGCGATGTCCGAGGACTTCTCGCCGATCTGCCACATCAAGTCGTTCCACCCGCAGGACGACCACTATGGTCTGTCGCCGATGCAGGCGGCGGCGGTGGCGGTGGACGTGCACGGCTCGGCCTCGTCGTGGAGCAAGGCGCTTCTGGACAACGCGGCCCGGCCTTCGGGGGCGATGGTGTACAAGGGCGCGGACGGGCAGGGCTCGCTGACGGCAGAGCAGTATGACCGGCTGGTGACCGAGATGGAGGCGCATCATCAGGGCGCGCGCAACGCCGGGCGGCCGATGCTGCTGGAAGGCGGGCTCGACTGGAAACCGATGGGATTTTCGCCCAGCGACATGGAGTTCCAGAAGACCAAGGAAGCCGCGTCCCGCGAGATCGCCATCGCCTTTGGGGTGCCGCCGATGCTGATCGGCATTCCCGGCGACGCGACCTATGCCAATTATCAGGAGGCGAACCGCGCGTTCTTTCGCCTGACGGTGCTGCCGCTGGCCACACGGGTCACGGCGGGGATTGCGACCTGGCTGTCGAAATTCACCGGCGAGGTGATCGAGTTGAAGCCTGATCTGGACCAGATCCCGGCCCTGGCGGTCGAGCGGGATCAGCAATGGGCTCGGGTCGGGGCGGCAGACTTTCTGACAGCAGCGGAGAAGCGTGCGCTGCTGGGCCTGCCCCCGTTGTCCGAGGACGCATGACCGCGCGGCGGGCGCCCGAAGGGTCGCGCTTTCTGTATGACAGCTTTGATCCCGCGGCAGCGCGGATCGAAGCCAACGAGCGCGTGGCCGAAGAGCGTTGGGCGGCGCTCGACTATCGGCTGGAACAGATCGACGGAGCGTTGGAGCGGCTGGAGAAACGGATCTGGCTGGGCGTTTACGGGGTCGCGGCATTCCTTTTGTCGCAAATGGCCCAGGCAATCATCGCGGCTGCCACAAAGTGAAGGGCTGCCGCAAGGTGAAGGGCTGCCACGAAGTGAAGGGCGGGCACAAAGTGAGGTTCAGGATGCAGTGGAAGATGGAAGGCGCGCCGGAGCGCAAATACCACCAGCCGGAGGCCGGGTTGACCGTGACCGACGGCCAGATCGTGGCGGGGTATGCCAGCCTGTTCGGGGTGAAGGATCAGGGCGGCGACACGGTGCAGAAGGGCGCCTATGCGGTGAGCCTGAAGAAGCTCGCGGCGGGCAAGCGGCAGGTCAAGATGCTGTGGCAGCATGACCCGACCCAGCCGATCGGCGTGTGGGACGAGGTCCGCGAGGACGCGGTCGGCCTTTACGTCAAGGGCCGCATCCTGACCGAGGTGGAAAAGGGCCGCGAGGCGGCGGCATTGCTGACGGCGGGGGCGATCGACGGGCTGTCGATCGGATACCGGACCGTAAAGGCGGAACGTGACGGCAAGGGGCAGCGCCTGTTGTCGGAGCTGGAGCTTTGGGAGGTGTCGCTTGTCACCTTCCCGATGCTTCCCGAGGCGCGGGTATCGGCCAAGGGCGACACGCCCGACGCCGATTTCTGGCGCGACATGGCGGCGGTCTTTGACGACGCGGCCAATTCCCTGGCCGGACGCGGATAGCGCGGCCTTTCACGACCAACCTGAGGAAGACGATATGACCGAGACTAAGGCTCGGGCCGGGGAAGATTTGCCCCATACGGCCCTGCATCCGGGTGCGGAAGTGAAATCCGCGATGACCGGATTTTTGAATGCCTTCAAAGGCTTTCAGGACGAAGTGAAGCAAACACTGCAACAACAGGAAGAGCGAATGACCATGCTGGATCGCAAGACCATGACCTATGCCCGCCCCGCCCTTTCGGCCCATGCCGAACTGGACGTTCCCCACAAGAAAGCCTTTGGCGCCTATCTGCGCACCGGCGATGACGACGGCCTGCGCGGTCTGGTTCTGGAAGGCAAGGCCATGTCGACGGCCGTCAACGCCGACGGCGGCTATCTTGTCGACCCGCAGACCGCCGACACCATCCGCTCGATGCTGGTGTCAACCTCGTCGCTGCGCTCGATTGCCAATGTGGTACAGATCGACGCGACATCGTTCGACGTGCTGATTGACCGTTCCGAGGTCGGCTCGGGCTGGGCGACTGAAGCGGCGGCCACCACCGAGACCGCGACGCCGACCATCGAGCGCATCTCGATCAAGCTGCATGAGTTGTCGGCCATGCCGAAGGCCAGCCAGCGTTTGCTGGACGACAGCGCCTTTGACGTCGAAGGCTGGCTGTCGGGCAAGATCGCCACGCGCTTCATCCGCGCCGAGGCTTCGGCCTTCGTCAGCGGCACGGGCACCGACCAGCCCAAGGGCATTCTGCTGCCGACCAAGGTGGCCAATGCCTCGTGGACCTGGGGTAACCTCGGCTATGTCCCCACGGGGGCGGCGGCGGATTTTGCTACCACCAACGCGTCGGATTGCATCGTCAGCCTGGTCTATGCCCTGTCGGCCGACTATCGCGCCAACGGCACCTTCGTGATGAACTCCAAGACCGCCGGTGCGGTGCGCAAGATGAAGGATGTCGATGGCCGCTTCATGTGGGGCGACAGCCTGCAGGCGGGCGAGCCCGCGCGTCTGATGGGCTATCCGGTGCTGATCGCCGAGGACATGCCGGACGTGGCTGCCAACGCCTATCCGATCGCGTTTGGTGACTTCAATGCCGGCTACACCATCGCCGAGCGCCCGGACCTGCGGATCCTGCGTGACCCGTTCTCGGCCAAGCCGAACGTGCTGTTCTATGCCTCCAAGCGGGTCGGCGGCGATGTCACCGACTTTGCGGCGATCAAGCTGCTGAAAGTCGCGGTTTCCTGAACCTGAACCACCAAGGCCCGACCCCTCGCAAGCGGGGTCGGGCTGCCCGAGCCATGTTAGGGAAAGGAATATCACGATGTTGTTGACCGAACTGACGACGATTTCGGGCGCGGCGCTGCCGGTTCAGGGCTTGAAGGACCATCTGCGGCTGGGTACCGGATTCGCGGACAGTGGCATGCAGGACGGGCTGCTGGAGGGCTATCTCCGCTCGGCCATCTCGGCGATTGAAGGCAGGACGGGCAAGGCGCTGCTGAGCCGTCAGTTCAAGCTGACGCTGGAAGACTGGCGTGACGGGTCCGAGCAGGCATTGCCCGTGGCACCGGTTTCCGCTGTGGTGTCGCTGACACTCTATAACTTGGCCAATACCGCAACGGTGATTCCGGCCGACCGGTACCGGCTGGTGCAGGACACCCATCGCCCGAAACTGGCGGCAGCCGGGTATGTCCTTCCGGTCGTGCCGATTGACGGGCGCATCGAAATTGTCTTTGCCGCCGGATTTGGTGCGACTTGGGCGAATGTGCCGCCGGACCTGCAACAGGCCGTCTTTTTGCTGGCCGCACAATACTATGAGCACCGCAACGAATTTGCCGAGGCTCAGCCCGGCTTGCCCTATCCGGTGCAGGCCCTGATCGAACGCTGGCGCACGGTGCGGGTGCTGGGCGGAGGTTCGGCATGACCCCGCCCAATTTGAACCGCGCGTTGCTTCTGGAGGCGCCGACCCAGACGCCGGATGGTGCCGGGGGCTTTACTCAAAGCTGGACCCCGGTGGGCACGCTTTGGGGAGAGGTGACATCGGGAGCGGGGCGTGATCCGGCGTCGGTCGAGTTCACGCTGGCAACGGTGCCTTACCGCATCGCGGTGCGGGGCGCTCCTGTCGGTTCACCCCGGCGACCGGTGCCCGAGCAGCGCTTCCGCGACGGGACGCGCATCTATCATCTGGTGGCCGTGACCGAGCGTGACCCGGACGGGCTCTACCTGACCTGCTTTGCCCGTGAGGAGGAACCGCAATGAGTTACGCAGCCGCAGCGGCCCTGCAAACGGCGGTCTACGGCCGCCTGACGGGCTTTCCCGCCCTGACAGGCGTGACGGTGGCGGATGCCGTGGCGCCGGGCGGTGGCACGGGCAAGTTCATCCTGCTTGGGCCCGAGGCCGCCAGTGACCGGAGCGACAAGACCGGGGCAGGGGCGGAGCACCAGTTCCAGGTCTCGGTCATCAGCGATGAAACCGGGTTCCTGAGCGCCAAGGTGATCGCGGGCCATGTTTCGGATGCCTTGATCGGGGCCGGTTTGACACTGACCACGGGCCAACTGGTGAGCCTGTCCTTCGTTCGCGCCGTCGCGCGCAGGCTTAAAGAGGGCGAGCACCGGCGCATCGACATAACCTTCCGCGCCCGCGTGGATTTCTGAGCGTTTTCAGCAACTAACCGGGCTCGCCCGTTCAAATCGGAGAAATGATATGGCTGTGCAAAACGGCAAGGACCTGCTGATCAAGGTGGATTTGATCGGGGACAACCAATTCGTGACGGTCGCGGGGTTGCGGGCCACCAAGATTGCCTTCAACGCGGAAACCGTGGACGTGACCTCGTTGGACAGTGCCGGTGGGTGGCGCGAGTTGCTGGCGGGCGCAGGGGTGAAGTCGGCGCAAATCTCCGGCTCTGGCGTGTTTCGGGACGCCAATACCGACGAACGCGCCCGGCAAATCTTTTTCGACGCTGAGATGCCGAACTTTCAGGTGGTGATCCCGAGCTTTGGCATCGTGCAGGGCGCGTTTCAGATCACGGCGATCGAGTATTCAGGCAACCACAACGGCGAGGCAACCTATGACATGTCGTTCGCGTCTGCCGGCCTTCTGACCTTTACGGCGATCTGATGGTGAACCCGTTTGCAGGAGAAGTGGCGCTGACCCTGGATGGTCAGCGCCATATCGCGAAATTGACGTTGGGGGCACTCGCCGAGCTTGAGACAGCGCTGGAGACCGGCTCGTTGGTCGAACTGGTGGAGCGCTTCGAGAACCACCGGTTTTCCACGCGGGACGTCTTGGCGCTGGTGGTGGCGGGTCTCAGGGGCGGTGGTTGGCAAGGCACGGCGATCGACCTGCTGAGGGTCGAAATTGCCGGAGGCGCCATGGAGGCGGCCAAGGTCGCGGCCATGCTTTTGGCGCGGGCCTTTGCCTTGCCGGGCGAAAAATGAGTGCCATCGACTGGCCAGGGTTGATGCGGGTGGGACTTCGGGAATTGCGGCTGAGCCCGGAGGCCTTCTGGCGGCTGACCCCGGTCGAACTGAAAATCATGTTGGGTGCCGAACGCACCGGCCTGGTCCTGACACGGGCCCGGCTGGAAGAGCTTGCGGCGGCATTTCCCGATGCAAGGAAGGCAGGAACTGATGACTGATATCGTGGATCTGACAGACCAGATCACCGCGCTGGAGGCGTCCCTGGATGGCACATCGTCGATGGTCTCGGCGTTTGACGGTGAGCTGAGCAAGATGCGGGACAGCCTTGTTTTCACAACCCAGGAAGTTGGGGCGCTGACAAGCGGGTTCAGCAGTGGCTTGCGAAAGGCCTTCGACGGCGTGGTGTTTGACGGGATGAAGTTGTCGGAGGCACTTGGAAATGTGGCAAAGAGCATGGCCGAGACGGTGTTCCAGACGGCCTTGAAACCCGTCCATAGCGCCATCGGCGGGCTTTTGGCCAACGGGATGAATACGTTGCTCGGCAATGCCATGCCCTTCGCCAAAGGCGGGGTCTTTTCACAAGGTCAGGTGATGCCTTTTGCCAAGGGAGGCGTCGTGACCCAACCAACCAATTTCGCGATGCGGGGCGGAGCTGGGCTGATGGGGGAGGCCGGACCCGAGGCAATCATGCCCTTGGCGCGCGGGCCTGATGGGCGGCTGGGTGTGGCGGCCTCGGGCGGAGGGCGTCCGGTCACGGTTGTGATGAACATAACAACTCCGGACGTTCAGGGTTTCCAGCGCAGCCAGAGCCAGATCGCCGCCGAAGCAATGCGGGCGCTGTCCCGCGGCCAACGTAACAGATGAGGACGCCATGAACTTTCACGAAGTTAGGTTCCCGACTGCCCTGAGCTTTGGCTCAAACGGCGGTCCGCAACGCCGCACGGACATTGTCACGTTGGCCAACGGCTTTGAAGAGCGCAACACACCTTGGGAACATTCGCGCCGCCATTACGATGCCGGGATCGGGCTGCGCTCAATTGACGATGTCGATGCCGTGATTTCGTTCTTTGAGGCCCGGCGTGGCCAGCTCTATGGTTTTCGGTGGAAGGACTGGTCTGACTTCAAGTCATGCAAGCCAAGCATGGATATCACCCCACTGGATCAGGACATGGGCCGCGGCGATGGCCAGAACAAGACATTCAAGCTTGTAAAAACCTACTTTTCAGGCGAGCAAACCTACGTGAGGCCGATTGTGAAGCCGGTGAAGGGCACCGTCAAAATCGCTCTTGCCGGCGATCCGAATATTGAAACCGTCGATTACGAAGTCAACCTGTCGACCGGCGAAGTCACGTTCATCTCCGCCCCCGATATTGACGTCCGCGTGACTGCCGGCTTTGAGTTCGACGTCCCGGTCAGGTTTGATACCGACCGTATCATCACTTCGGCGGCGACTTTCAACGCGGGCGAAGTGCCTTCGGTTCCAGTGATCGAGGTAAGACTCTGATGAGCGCCAAGGATGAACTGGTATCGCATCTGCAATCGGGCGCGACGACAACCTGCCGTACATGGCAGGTCACACGACGGGACGGCAATGTCTACGGTTTTACTGATCATGACCTTGATCTTGAGTTCGATGGAACCCGATTCAAAGCCAACAGCGGGTTGACCGCAGGGGCTCTGCAGAAGTCGACAGGTCTGGCCGTCGACAACACCGAAGTGATCGGTTCCCTGAGCGATGCTGCCATTTCGGAAACTGATCTGATGGCGGGAAGATTTGATGGCGCCGATGTGGTCACCTGGCTGGTAAACTGGAAGGAGGTTGAGCAAAGGACGATCAGGTTCAGAGGGACCTTCGGTGAGATCCAGATATCGAACGGAACCTTTCGAGTCGAACTTCGCGGCCTGACTGAAGCGATGAACCAGGCAGGCGGACGCATTTATCATGCGTCGTGTTCAGCCATCTTGGGCGACCGGGAATGTCGCTTTGACCTAAGTCAGCCGGAATTCTCGGTTGAAAGTGTGATCAAGAAGATTGGTAAAGCGGGACAGTATTTCCTGCCTTCGCAGCCGGGGTTTTCTGACCATTGGTTTGAATGGGGCCGGGCGCACATCTTGTCGGGGAAGGCCGAGGGCATGCTTGCTGTCGTCAAAGTTGATCGAGAATTCGACGGATTTCGACGGATTGAGCTGATGGTCGACTTTGACCTTATCCCGGATGTCGGTGACGAGATTCAAGTTCTCGCTGGTTGCGACAAAATGGGGGGAACCTGTCGAACAAAGTTCAACAACTTCCTGAACTTTCGTGGCTTCCCTCATATTCCGGGCACGGATTGGATGGCGTCGTATCCGATCTCCACGCAAAGGAATGACGGAGGCAGTCGCCTGAAATGACCAGCCGAAATGAAATCGTTGCGGAAGCACGTCGCTGGATCGGTACGCCATATCGACATCAAGCTTCGTTGATCGGCGCAGGCACGGACTGCCTTGGTCTGATCCGGGGCGTGTGGCGAAACGTCGTCGGCGGAGAACCTGAGGTCATGCCAGTCTACTCTGCCGACTGGTCTGAACCATCCGGAGAGGAAGTCTTGTTGACTGCAGCCGCGCGCTGGTTACGGCCAAAGCCGTTGAGCAGCAACGATATCGGCGATGTGATTGTCTTCCGAATGCGCAGCACAGGTGTGGCAAAGCATCTTGGGTTGACGGCACTCCGAGACGGCGTGGCGACGTTCGTCCATGCCTACTCCGATCATGGGGTCATAGAGACGTCGCTTTCGGCACCTTGGCAACGCAAAATTGTCGGCAGGTTCGAATTCCCACAGGGGGTCAAGTAATGGCTACAATTCTTCTTTCCGCGGCGGGGGCTGCAATCGGTTCCGGGTTTGGCGGCAGTATCCTCAGCCTTTCGGGGGCGGTTTTGGGCCGTGCAGCCGGCGCAACAATTGGCCGATCACTCGACCAGCGCATATTGGGCACTGGGTCGGTCGCCGTCGAAGGTGGAAAGGTCGATCGCTTTCGTCTCTCCGGCGTCGGTTATGGCACGCCCATTCAAGAAGTTTGGGGTCGCATGCGCGTAGCAGGTGAAATCATTTGGGCCTCGCGCTTTCAAGAACGGCGCCAGCAGTCTGGCGGCGGAAAAGGAGCCCCCCGAACGTCATCAACGTCGTTCTCCTATTCCGTGAGCCTGGCAATCGCGCTGTGCAGGGGAGAAGCTCTGCGCGTAGGAAGAATATGGGCGGATGGCGTGGAAATTTCGCCGAATAGCATCGATCTTCGTTTCTATGCCGGAAGTGAAAGCCAGCTTCCAGACCCAAAGATCGAGGCAGTGGAGGGCGTCGGTCTTGCCCCCGCATACCGTGGCATGTGCTATGTGGTTATCGAAAATCTGTTACTTGCTAGATTTGGAAACCGGGTACCTCAATTTTCTTTTGAAGTTGTGCGCCGTGCAAACGTGGAGCCTTCAGAGCAACCCCGGGACCTCGTTGACGCAATCAAAGCTATCTCCCTAATTCCAGGATCGGGCGAATATGCTCTGGCAACTACACCAGTACACTATAATTACGGCCCGGGGCAGAACGTTTCGGCCAATGTGCACTCAATGCTGGGCGAGACAGACTTCGCAGGCTCTCTTAAACAGTTGAACGAGGAATTGCCGAATTGCAACTCTGTCTCGCTGGTCGTCAGTTGGTTTGGGAGCGACTTGCGCTGCAGTCATTGTCAAATTCAACCAAAAGTGGAGCAGCAGACGAAAGACGGCGTGGAAATGCCTTGGGAAGTGTCTGGTATTTCCAGGTTATCAGCCGCAGTGGCTCCAAAGGACGCCGGAAGATCGATCTACGGTGGAACTCCCTCTGATCAGTCGGTGATTCAGGCGATTCAGGCCATTCGTGCAACTGGAAAGGAGGTTATGTTTTATCCCTTCATTCTGATGGATCAACTCGCCGGAAACACCTTACCAGATCCCTGGTCTGACGCCGAGTCCCAACCGGCACTGCCGTGGCGGGGTCGGATTTCACTTTCCCGCGCTCCCGGTCAATCCGGCACATCTGATCAGACATTGGCGGCAACATCGGAGTTGGCAAACTTCTTGGGTAGTGCCAGTCCTTCAGACTTTTCGCCCAGCGAATTTGGAGTGACTTTTGCAGGAGCGCCCGAGTGGAGCTTTAGACGGTTCATCCTGCATTATGCACACCTGTGCGCTTTGGCTGGCGGGGTCGACGCGTTCTGCATCGGGTCTGAATTGCGTGGGTTAACGCAGATCAGATCGTCCTCAACCGAATTCCCTATGGTTCAGGCGCTTCGGTCATTGGCTTCCGACGTCCGTGAAATCTTGGGGACTCAGACCAAGATATCCTATGCTGCTGATTGGAGCGAATATTTCGGTCTTCACACTGGCGGAGATGTTCTGTTTCATCTCGATCCCCTTTGGGCCGATTCGGCCATCGACTTTGTGGGGATCGACAACTACATGCCGCTATCTGATTGGCGGGATGGAGCTAAGAACACGGACAAATCCTGGGAGACTATATACAACATCAACTACCTCGAAGCCAATGTCGCTGGCGGAGAAGGTTATGATTGGTACTACGATTCTTCGGAGGCCGAAGTCAACCAAACTCGAACGCAGATATTCGACAGCGCATATGGTGAGGATTGGATATTCAGAAACAAGGATATTAAAGGTTGGTGGTCCAACAGCCATCACGAAAGAATTTCAGGTGTCAGACAGCCGAACCCGACGGGTTGGATCCCTGGCATGAAGCCGATCCGATTTACCGAATATGGTTGCGCAGCCTTGGACAAGGCCACCAACCAACCGAACAAATTCATCGACGGGAAGTCATCTGAGTCCTCGAGCCCTCGTGGATCAAACGGACTGCGTGATGATTACATGCAAATTCAGTACTACATGGCAATGGGGAAATTTTGGAACCAGAAGTCGAACAATCCTGATGCAAATTTGTATTCCGGCCGTATGGTGGACTTTGATCGAAGCCACGCTTGGGCGTGGGACGCTCGGCCTTACCCAGATTTCCCAGGAAATTTGGCTGACTGGAGTGACGGGATAAACTACGCCAAAGGCCACTGGCTGAACGGTCGGTCATCTAACCAGCCAATTGCCTTGGTAGTTTCTGAAATTTGCGAAGACTCCGGAGTAACCGCGAGCCTTGATCTCTCGCGTCTGCATGGGTCGCTTAGGGGATTCACTGCCGATGAAACAATGACGGCAAGATCAAAGATTCAGACCTTGTCGCTCACATTCGGTTTCGATGTTTTCGAGAAAACTGGTTCTCTCACGATCGCCAACCGCGACTTATCCAGAAGATTCGACTTGGATGAGGGGTCCTTCGTGTCTTTCAAGCAGACGGATGCGACAAGGGAAAATACTCGAAGCTCTGAATCTGAGTACATCGATCGAGTCCGGTTGCTATATGTCGAGGCTGAAAATGATTTCGGGGCCAGAGTATCCGAATCGACCTTTCCCGATGGTTCCGCCAACAGAGTACTCGAGGCAGAGACTTCCGTCCAACTTACTGCTCAGGAAGCAAATGCGCTAGTTGAACGATGGCTTGTTGAGACAAGATTATCGATTGATAAGTTGCGCTTTGGCATTCCAAGATCTCAGATAAATATAGACAGCGGAGATTTGATCAACTTCGCCGGTCGTACCTATCGTATCGACCAGGTCGACGATTCAGAGGCCTTTACTTGCGAGGCTGTGAGAGCTGACCCAGGAGCCTACGTTGGAGGATCTGAACGCGGTGAAATGGTTGCCCGAACTGCAGCTATTCCAGCTATGCCAGTTTTTTCGACCTTCATGGACCTACCTCTTTTGAGGGGCGATGAGGTTCCCCACGCTCCGCACGTGGCGATTTCTTCGAATCCATGGCCTGGCCATGTTTCAGTCTGGAGCTCTCCTACTGACAACAGTTACTCGCTGAATATTGAATCGGGATCACCAGCGATCATTGGTTTGACCGAAACTGTCCTACCCTCTGCACCGGTTGGCCTGTGGGACAATGGTTCTGTTGTCAGGGTCGTCTTTTCTTCTGGAGAAATTGCGTCCGTTTCGCAATTCGATGTCTTGAATGGGGCAAACTTGGCCGCGATCGGTGACGGAAGCAATGAGAATTGGGAGATCCTTCAGTTTGCCAACGCCAATTTGGTTGACACAAATACATTTGAGCTTCGCAACCTGCTAAGAGGGCTAGGCGGAACGGACTCCACAGTTCCAGCCAGCTGGCCGTCGGGCAGTTTCGTGGTTATTCTGGATGGCCTTGTGCCGCAGATTAACCTATCTTCGGCAATTCGTGGATTAGATCGGTATTATCGCATCGGTTCAACCGAGAGCGGTTACACTGATGGGAACGTGTTAACTCGCTTTGAAAAGTTCAATGGTGTCGGCCTTCGCCCTTATTCCGTGGTGCATCTCAGATATAATTGGGATGCTGTGGAGAATCTAAACCTATCTTGGATTCGCAGGACAAGAATTGATGGCGACAGTTGGCTGCCTATTGAAGTTCCATTAAGTGAAGAATCGGAAAGCTATACAGTTTCCGTAACAAAAGGAAGTTTGGATGTAAGGCAAGTTGTCGTGCAGAGTTCGTCATGGACTTATTCTAAGTCCATGCAGATCGACGATGAAATTGGTGCGCCCTTTGAGGTTTCCGTCGCGCAGAACTCTGCAAGTTTCGGTCCCGGCCCTTTCAAGTCTGTCTCCGTTTTGTGAGTTCGGTGTGCTTTTCGCGGCGCATCTGTGTCCCCTGAGATTGCACGCCACCTTGCGCTTCTTGGCGGAAACTGATCTTATAGAAGCGCTGCTGTCGTGTCCAACCCAGGTTATGCAGTCGGTTGGTCCCAAGGGAGGTGGCGGCTCAGTTTTCCGGCTACGGAAGTGGGAAAGATGGCAGAAGTCAGAACAAGAGTATCAGCTGTTGACCCTGTCTGGCAAAGAGTGAGGCAGGAAGCCGCCGAGGCCGTGTGGACTGAACCGTTACTTGGAGGTTTGGTGCACTCTAGCCTCTTACACCATGGATCTCTGGAAAGGGCGCTCGCGTATCGTTTCTCGATGAAGCTGGCATCGAGTGAGATGAGTGAGCAGATTTTGCGCGAAATTGCCGATGAGGCGTACAGTTCTGAGCCATCTTTGGGTCAGGCAGCACGGGCAGACGTGATGGCTGTCTTTGACCGGGATCCGGCATGCCATCGATTCATCCAACCGATACTGTTTTTCAAGGGATTCCAGGCAGTTCAGGCATATAGAATTGGACATTGGCTTTGGGAAAGCGGCCGTGTTGACTTGGCGTATTTTGTGCAAATGCGCGTCTCGGAAGTATTTGGTGTCGATATTCACCCCGCGGCGCGCATTGGCATGGGAATCATGATCGATCATGCGCATTCAATTGTCATAGGGGAAACGGCAATTGTTGGCGACAATGTCTCGATGCTTCATTCAGTCACGCTAGGTGGCACCGGCAAAGAAGACGGCGATAGGCATCCGAAAATTGGAAACGGGGTTTTGATTGGTGCTGGAGCCAAGGTTCTGGGCAACATTGTTGTTGGCTACTGCAGTCGAATAGCAGCGGGGTCGGTTGTGTTACATGATGTGCCTCATAACAAGACGGTGGCCGGTGTGCCGGCGAAAGTGATTGGTGAGGCGGGTTGTCTGCAACCAGCTGTGACCATGGACCAATTGCTAAACGACGAAATATAGTCTCCCGGAACGGAGTCGGAATTCTTCCCAGTAGTCTGTCGCGGTATCGTTTTGATCACCGTTGATAGGTGGTGCCGTTGCCTCGAACTTTTCTGCAGCGTAAGTGAGACTGCGGATTTTTTTTGCCCTTGTTGGCGGGTTGGGCAACGGCTGCTGGCGCCGGGCTGTTCGGGTTCCGCAAGGTCAGTGCAGTCGGTCATCGATTTGGCACCCAAAGCCTTGATCGGCATGGAAGCGTCTCTTGGGTCACAATGGCTGGCCCGAAGACTGATCGAGAAGGGGCATGACGCTCGGATCATCCCGGCGCGTTTATTGAAGTCCTGTGTGAAGTCGAACAAGACCGACTCGGTGGGCGCAGCCGCAACTGCCGAGGCCCCGACCGAGCCGACTATGTGATTTGTTCAAGTGCGCACGCCAGAGCAGGTTGATCTGCAGGAGCTTCACCGAAACCGAGACCGGCTTGTCAGTGAGCGCACCGCGCTGATGAATCAGGCGCGGGCCTTTTACATCGAACATGGGTTGACCCTGCGGACCGGCGCCGGTGGCTTTCATGCCGACATCCGGCGGCACCTTGGCAACCTCGTCGATATCGAGAACCCGGGCGGAACGCACTGGAAGCGCGATCCCAACACAGCAAGGCTGTCGGTGCCCTGGCCAACAAGATGACGCGCATCGTCCGGGCGATCCTGGCACACCCTGGCATCGTCCATCTGCGATCAAATGGAGCAACTGCCTGAGTAGCTCCTTCACTGGGTAATCCCCCCTGAAAGTGCGGGGTTACAAAAGTAGGATTTTCTCGGCAAGATGCATGAGGGGATTCTGAATGAAGACAAGCAGATACACTGAAGCGCAGATCATCGCGATCCTGCTGCAGGCCGAAGGCGGTGTGCCGGTGGCCGAGCTGTGCCGTGTACACGGGATGAGCAACGCCTGGTTTTCCAAATGGCGGGCGAAGTATGGCGGCATGGATGTGTCGTTGATCAGCCAGATGAAGGCGATGGATCGAGCCATTGGTCCAAGCCCAATGGCGAGGGAGAACCGGCGCCTGAAGCGAATGTATGCCGATCTGAGCATGCAGGCTGATTTGTTTAAGGAATCCCTCGGAAAAAAGTAACTCGGCCGTCCATTGCCCGGCAGGCAAATGCGTGCATTTGCCGTGGGTCAACGCCGAGAGATGGCCGAGCATGCGGTGGCGCGACGCGGGGCAAGCATTGCCTTGGCTTGCCGGGCATTTGGGGTCAGTGAGACCTGCTATCGCTATGGCCCAAAGTTGCGGGCTGAGAACGAAGAGATCGCTGATCTACTGCTCGGGTTGACCGAGGCCCGCATGGTCTTGTCTCGTATTCGTGCCGCTCCAAGTGCTCGTTTAGGCCACCTTGCGTTCGAAGGCCAAGGGGCTTTTTCCTCCCAATGCTGAATGCCGACGGCGTGGGTTATGGAAGCCGTT
>JANMCI010000217.1:0-4119 GCA_031361245.1 Rhodobacterales bacterium | reverse complement strand
GCCGGGTTGATGATCGCGGCCTTCAAGGAAAGCGAACGGAACAGGTGACCGAAAACGGGTTCGAGTCGCCAGCAGGGAAACACTGATGCCCAACGTCAAGCTCTATGTGGATGAGAAAGTGCTTCCCAACTGCCGC
The DNA here is from genome assembly GCA_031361245.1 of Rhodobacterales bacterium. Lineage (GTDB taxonomy): Bacteria > Pseudomonadota > Alphaproteobacteria > Rhodobacterales > Rhodobacteraceae > Stagnihabitans. The sequence goes on along the minus strand of JANMCI010000217.1, from coordinate 3,983 downwards.
GCGGGCCTGATCGCCGCATTGCCGGGCCTGCGGACGATGCTGTGCGACGCGTTGAAGGTGGATGATGTAGCCTGCCAGTTCGCTATCCTGTCGGTGATCGCGATGCCCGATCTGCCGCGGGTCAATGTCGAGATGCATCTTCTACCCCACCCCGACCGCACCCGAGACAAGCTGAAATCGCTGGCTGCGTCGATGCAGTCACTGATCGCAGCCGTCACCAGCACCCACACTGCCGTGCGCATCGCCACTTTGGTTCCCGATGCTTACATCGCGCTGAAATGATCGGGAGATTGGCCTGATGCATTTGACTGACGAACTCATTTCGAAACCCAAAAGACAGGAGAAACAGTGATGACCCAACAACTGACCGTAATCGCCCATCTGCGTGCCCTGAATGGGCAGATCGAGGAAACCCGCGCATTTCTGACCGGCCTGATCGCACCTACCCGCACGGAACCGGGCTGCGTCGAATACTGGCTGCATCAGGACAATGACGACCCTGCAGAGTTCACGTTCTACGAAAACTGGACTGATCGGCCTGAATGGGACATCCATATGACCCTGCCGCATCTGGCCGCCTTTGCCGAGGTTCGCGACAAAGTGTTCGAATTGCAAAAGTTGCGCCTGATGACCATGATCTGCGATCCGGTGAGCGCACGATGAGCGGCGGTCTGCCGGGTCTGGCGGGCACCGACCACATTGGCTTCACCGTGCCCGATATGGAGGCCGCGACGCGGTTCTTTGTCGATGTGATCGGTTGCACGCTGGTCTTTGACATCGGGCCGTTCAGCGCCGAAGATGACTGGATGCAGGTCCAGCTTGGGGTTCCTCCCCGGTCGGTCCTGCGCAGCCTGCGGATGTTCAGTTGCAAAAACGGCCCAAACTTTGAGTTATTCGAATATGACAGCGCCGGATCCAATCCCACCCCACCGCCGAACATCGATGCGGGGGCCACTCATCTGGGCTTTTATGTTGCCGACTTGGGGGCAGCAGTCGACTATCTGAAATCCTGCGGTATCAGAATCCAGGGCGCGCCGGTGACGATGGACAGCGGGCCGACGCAGGGTCTGACCTGGGTGTATTTCCTGTCACCCTGGGGCATGCAACTTGAACTGGTCAGCTATCCTGCCGGGTTGGCGGTCGAAAATACCGCTCCCGGCTCGCTCTGGTCGCCCAACGCGGGGTGAGGGAAATGCGCCGAACAATCCGTCGGGTAAAGACGCGACTTTCCCGGCGAAACACTGAAAGGCTGTTGTGACATCGTGAATAATCCCTGCATCATCTGTGTCGCGATCACCGGCTCATTGCCGACAAAGGCCGACAACCCGGCTGTGCCGATTTCGATTTCTGAACAGATTGAAAGCGCACATGAATCATTCGAGGCAGGTGCCGCCATCGTGCACTGCCATGTCCGCGACGACGAAGGCAAGCCCACCGCGGACCCCGAAAGATTTGCGCGTCTCAAAGAGGGGCTCGAGGCGCATTGCCCGGGCATGGTCGTTCAACTTTCGACGGGCGGGCGCAGCGGGGCAGGGACAGCGCGTGGCGGAATGTTGCCCTTGCGGCCTGACATGGCTTCACTTTCGGTCGGCTCAAACAATTTTCCCACCCGAGTTTACGAGAACCCGCCCGATCTGGTGGATTGGCTGGCAGCAGAGATGCGGCACTATGGCGTGAAGCCCGAGATCGAAGCCTTTGACCTTAGCCACATCGTGCAGACAGCCGCCATGCAGCGCGATGGCCGGCTGCAAGGGCCGCTCTACGTGCAGTTCGTGATGGGGGTGAAGAATGCCATGCCCGCGGACGAGCTGATTTTAGATTTCTACATTCAGACCCTGAAGCGGCTTTCGCCGGACGCGAAATGGTGTGCCGCCGGGATCGGTCAGGCGCAACTTCTGATCAATGAGTGGGCAATCAAGAAAGGCGGGCACACGCGCACGGGGTTGGAGGATAACGTCCGGCTGGACCGCAACCACCTTGCCCCATCCAACGCAGCACTTGTCAACCGGGCCGTTGCCCTTTGCGAAATGTATGAACGTCCGGTGGCAAACTGGGTTCAGGCGCGTGAAATCCTTGGCCTGCCGCTTGCAGTCGGATCGAGGCCTATCCCGGCGCCAGTCTGATAATGGGGACAGACCGTATAGACCCGGCAATCCAACGCCGCATTGCGCTCGCGGGTCTGCTGCCATTCGAGACGATGGAATCCCGTCCGGGTCTTAATCGTCATCAACTGCTCGGTGGTCAGCTGTTTCAGGGCACGTGATAGCGCTGCTGATCGGGCAATTCCCACCCCCGTTCGATCCGGCGCAGGCCTTTCAGCGTCGGCGTCGAAGCCAGAAACACCTTGCTTCGATGGCCGAAACTGATAGGCCGCGCCTCGGCTAGGGCGATCGGGTCGCCTTCGCCATCGACGTAGCCCGGATAAGCGTCGACCTCGTCCAGAAACACCCAGCGCGCGGGCATCGATCGCAGGCCCACCGCCGAATTCGCGCCGGCCAGGATCAACTGCCCACCCGGAAAGCGCTTGCCGAGGGTCGTGTTTCCGGCGTCGCGTGAGCGTGACGGCAGCACCAGCGCCCGCAAATCAGGGCTTTCCTCGATCAGCGGGTCGATCCGTTGCTGCGACAAGCGCTTCGCCAGATCCACGGTCGGCTGCACTGCCAGGAACGGGCCCGGCGCGCGGTGCATACAGAAGCCGATCCAGTTGTTGCCCGCCTCGGTCGCGCCAACCTGTGCGGCTTTCATGAACACCACGCGCTGCGCCGGGTGGCGGGGCGATAAGGCGTCCATCACCGCCTTCATGTATGGCGTCCGCGCGGTCCTATACGGTCCGGCTTCCGACGCCGCCCGCGAGGACAGCACGCGGTTCCGGTCGGCCCATCGCGACACGGTCAGCGATGGATCGGGCGCAAGACCCGCCATCCAGGCGCGCCGGTCCTCTTCGGCCCCGTCAAAGGTTTCAGCGGAGTTCAATTTTCACTTCCGCCATTTCAGTCAGGTTCTGGCGCAGATAGATGTCCAGAACCTGCTCCATCCGATGTGCATCGACGCCCTGTTCCGCCGCCATGTTGGCTGCCACGCGCGGCGGCCAGTTCGGCCAGGCATCGCGCTCCCGCCGGGCCAGATCGACCACCATCGCCGTCGCGCGGGCGCGGTCGATCACCTACGCCTTCATCTTTTCCAGCCGGACCTTGGCTGTCAGGGCCTTCAACACTTCGTTCGCCATCCGGGCGCGCAGAAACGACACCTCGCCGCCGGTTGCTTCCGTGCTGCCCGGATCGGTTCCGGCATCGCGCAACGTGTCCGCCACGGCCCGGATCGCCGCCTGCAGCACCGGCTTGGTCGCCGCCGCCCTGGCCGTGCCTGCCGCCGTCTCCGCCCCCATTTGCTTGGCATGCTGGCCCCGCTGCTTGGCCGGATCAGTTTGGGCGCCCCATTCGGAATCCGCCCGCGCCGGATCGATCGTGCCGTCGGGCAGGGTGGTGATCCGCCCGGTGGGGATTGCTTTGCGCACCGCCGCTTCCGAGACCCCGCGCTGCGCGGCATAGCTTCGCCGGGACACTCCCATTCTGACCGAAACCTCATTTATTCAGTGACTTGGGAGTTGCTCTCTTTTGGTCTCAGCGGCTGTCTGCAGCCATCGCAACGCAACGGAGAGCGCCATGAAGCCCCTGACAACACACGAAGAATTCTGCCTGAAGAACGCCGCGCACTTTGTCGCCGCCCGGGGCCGCACGCCTCGCGATCGCACCCGACAGCAATTCGCGACGCTGCCCGAGGCGCAGGACTTCGGGGCGAGCATCGGCGACGGCCGCACCATGATCTACGCGGTTACCTCCCTGGGCCATTCGGCCCACATCACCAACGCCTGAAGGAACGAACCAATGAAAACCAAAGCCTTCACCGCCGCGCAGATCGACACGCTCGCCCAGCGCCTCTCCGAAACCCCGATCGAACCGGCCACCAGCGCCAAGAAGGCGGGC
>JANMCI010000191.1:0-2702 GCA_031361245.1 Rhodobacterales bacterium | reverse complement strand
TGTCGGCCTTTGCCGCCCAGAACGGCAACGCCTATTCGGCCGGTCCCGGCCCGCAGGTGCTGGACCTTGGTCCGCGCCTTGGCACGGTGCTGCCGCTGATCTGCTATGAGGCGGTCTTTCCGCAGGACCTGCGCGGCACGGCCCGGCCCGACTGGCTGATGCAGATCACCAATGACGCGTGGTTCGGCACGATCAGCGGCCCGTTCCAGCACGCAGCACAGGCGCGGCTGCGCGCGGTGGAACAGGGGCTGCCGCTGGTGCGCGTCGGCAATACCGGGGTGACGCAGGTCGTCGATGCGCGCGGCAGGGTCACGGCGTCGCTGCCGTTTGGCACGGCGGGTTTTCTGGACGCCGCCCTGCCCGGCGCCCTGCCCGCGACGCCCTATTCGCGCTTTGGCGAGACGCCGGTGCTGGTGTTGCTGGGTGGTCTGCTGGTGGTGATCTTGCGCCGGAACCGCAGACCCGCGGCTTGACCCTTCGCGCGTTTAAGATTACCCCGGCGCAATCTGCTGTCACAACGGCTTCCTGGCGTGACGGTCAAACCCAACGGAGCACTTTCCATGAGCCGCAAATCCTATGTGTTCACCTCTGAATCCGTGTCAGAGGGGCATCCCGACAAATTGTGCGACCGCGTCTCGGACGCCGTCCTTGATGCCTTTCTGACCCAAGAGGGCAACGCGCGTGTCGCCTGCGAAACCTTTGCCACCACCGGGCGCGTCGTGGTCGGCGGCGAGGTTGGCCTGTCCGACCCGCAGGCGCTGAAAGACATGATGGAGCGGGTCGAGGGCATCGTGCGCGGCTGCGTCAGGGACATCGGTTACGAACAGGACGAGTTCCACTGGAACACCCTGAAGGTGCAGAACTATCTGCACAAGCAGTCGGCCCATATCGCGCAGGGTGTGGACCGCGACGGCGCGGGCGATCAGGGCATCATGTTCGGCTATGCCTGCCGCGAGACGCCGGAGCTGATGCCGGCACCGATCCAGTATTCCCACGCCATCCTGCGCCGTCTCGCAGAGGTGCGCAAATCGGGCAAGGAGCCGACCCTGCGCCCGGACGCCAAATCGCAGCTGACCCTGCGCTATGAAGGCGGCAAGCCGGTCGAAGTGATGTCGATCGTGCTGAGCCACCAGCATTCCAGCGAAAGCCAGGGCTCGGCCGACATCCGCGACATCGTCGAGCCCTATATCCGCGAAGTGCTGCCCTCGGGCTGGATCAGCGACAAGACGGAATGGTGGGTCAACCCGACCGGCACCTTTGTGATCGGCGGACCTGACGGCGATGCCGGCCTGACCGGCCGCAAGATCATCGTGGACACCTATGGCGGGGCGGCCCCGCATGGCGGTGGCGCGTTCTCGGGCAAGGACCCGACCAAGGTCGACCGCTCGGCCGCCTATGCGGCGCGCTATCTGGCCAAGAACGTGGTGGCGGCAGGTCTGGCCGAGCGCTGCACGCTGCAGGTCAGCTATGCGATCGGCGTGGCCAAACCCTTGTCGATCTATGTCGACACTCATGGCACGGGTCAGGTTGAACCGGCGCGGATCGAGGCGGCCGTCGCCGCTTGCATGGACCTTACGCCGCGCGGCATCCGCACGCATCTGGACCTGAACAAGCCGATCTACGCCCGCACCAGCGCCTATGGCCACTTTGGCCGCGCGCCCGAGGCGGATGGCGGTTTTTCATGGGAAAAGACCGATCTGGTCGAGGCGCTGAAAAAGGCGGTCTGAACCAAGGTGCGCTGAAGCGCACCCTACATCTGGAAGGCGGCGCTTGAAGCGGGAAGAGTTTTCATAGGCGCAAGGACATCGGAAATCGCGTTCGGGCCTTGGCAAGAGGCCGCGAATTCCGATGCCGCCGCAACTCCTCCCGCGCTTGGTGCCGCCCTAGGCTTTAAAAGGGCAACACGATGACCCAGACAGACGTCACCGGTCTGACCCAGCTGGGCCAGTCCACCACCCTGCCCGCCAGCCCCGATCAGGCCGTGCTGGAGCGGGTGCCCGCCGGTCATTCCGGCACGCTTTATGTCGTGCGTTTTACCGCGCCCGAGTTCACCTCGCTGTGTCCGATGACCGGCCAGCCCGACTTTGCCCATATCGTGATCGACTATGTCCCGCGCGACTGGCTGGTCGAGAGCAAGTCGCTGAAGCTCTATCTGCATTCGTTTCGCAACCACGGGGCATTTCACGAGGATTGCACGCTGGACATCGGCAAGAAGCTGGTGGGCCTTCTCGACCCCGAATGGCTGCGCATCGGCGCCTATTGGTTTCCGCGCGGCGGCATTCCGATCGACGTTTTCTGGCAGACCAGCGCGCCGCCTGCCGGCGTCTGGATCCCCGATCAGGGTGTCGCTCCCTATCGCGGGCGGGGCTGACGCCTCAGGCCGGCATGCCGCCCAGATCGTCCCAGAATGCGGCCGAATCGTTGCGGCGTGGGAAGGGCTGGTCGGGGACCGGCACCTCAAGAAAGGTACACAGCGGCTCCCAGCCCTGGGCGACATCGAAGACCAGAAGCCGCTCGGGGGGGATTGTGGCCTCAACTTCGACCTGACGAGCTCGATACGCCGCGACGCAGGAGTCGCGGTTCGTCGGATCACCTCCAAGCGTGCGCCGCGTGAGCAGTTCGTCCGCAGCATCCAGCATGTCGTGGATATGCGGTGGGAGGGTCAGGCCGCGATGGATCCTATTCAGCTTGCCGATGGTCTG
>JANMCI010000172.1:0-4303 GCA_031361245.1 Rhodobacterales bacterium | reverse complement strand
GGCTCTGTTGCACAAATCGTCTGATGACCGAGGTTACCCTTTCCCCGGACAGACCTATCCCACGGTTTCCGTGACGGGTATGCCGAGCGCGGTGAAGCCGTTGAGAACGGCGACACGGACCTGGAACTTGGCGACCTGACGGTCAAAGTCGCGCGCCATGAGGCGCTGACCCAGCAGTTTGACACAGTGCATCCATTCGCCGGGAAAACAGTCCCCCGGACTGTTCTCTGGCCCGGCTCAAATTTCGACGCGGCTTCGGCGGTGATATCCGCTCCATCCATTGCCCGGCAGGCGCATCCGAAGGATGCTGCCGAGAGGGGTCGCCAGATGGTTCGACCGAAGCGCCGTGATGCCCGCAGGGCTTCGTTGCGCGCGATTGCACCGGCGGTGTCGGGCTTCCAGGGTTTGGCGGTCTTGCGGGGCGGTATGATAGCGGCGGCACCGCGGGCGGCGATGGCGTCATGGCATTTGCGCGTGTCCAAGGCGCCGTCAGCGGTGACGCTTGCGATCACCTGATCGGGCGGGATCTGGTCAAGCAACTCGGGCAACATAGGCGCGTCGCCCACATCGCTGGTGGTGAACTCAGCAGCCCGGATCTCCAAGGTTTGCTGGTCAATTCCCCCTCTCGGCGAATGTTCCATTCGCCTGCCGGGCAACGGATGTGGATCTTGCGCCAGACCCGCCGTTTCGTGCCGCCATGCTTGCGGGCATTCCACTCCCCTTCGCCCTCAACCTTGATGCCCCTCGCCGGTTCGCTCGAACCGGTGGCGCTCACCGGCTCGATGTCGATCAGGAGGTGCAGTGGGCCTGCTGATCCGCGAAAGGGGATGTTGACCTTCCGGGTCTTCTGGCGGCGGCTGAGGGTGCTGAAATTCGGTGCAACCCAGTCCAGGTCGATCAGTCGCAGCAGGCTTTCGACGAACCCGGTCGTCTGTCTGAGCGCCATGCCGAACAGCACCTTCATCGTCAAGCAGGTCTGGATGGCCGCGTCACTGTAGTCCGGCTGTCGGCCGCGCTTGCCGGTGGGCGAAGCCACCCAGGTCATGGCGGGATCAAACCAGCCTTACGGCGATTGCAGGCAATCGCCTGCCGGCCAACGGATCGTCAGCGAGCCGCGGCGCTTGAGCGCTTCATCATAGGCGGGCCAGTTCCGGGTCTTGTAGCCGGGGGATGTGGGTCTGCTCAGGCAGCACAGCAGCCACGCTGGATTCACGAGATGAATCCCTCACGCGATTTGTGCAACAGAGCCATGCGCCGTCCAAATAGATGAAAACCCAAAGGTGCGCTTTTGGGTCCGCAACGTGGATCGAAAGCCCGAACGCCTTCTGGCTGCAACTGCCCGGCGGGCGCTTCTACCCCGACTTCGTGGCAATGCTGACCGATGGTCGGATTCTTGTAATCGAATACAAGGGCAAGCATTTGGCCGAAGATGCGAAGGACAAGCGTTTGGTGGGCGACCTCTGGGCAGAGGCCATCGGCGGGAAGTGTGTGTTCGCTATGCCCAGTGGCGGAGCCTTTGACACAATCGACTCGGCAATCAGCTAGGCGATGATGCTCTGCCAAGCACCTAAGGAACAGACGATTTGGCGCGTTTTGAGGATGCTCACGCTAACGGGCCCAGCATGGCACGACACAAATCTAGAGAAACCAGACCCGCTTGAGGCTCGGTCCGCAAAAGGCGATTGCCGTCTTGGTGATGAGTCGGTGATGACTCGCCCCAGCAACGACGAAGCCCCGCGTTGAAGCGAGCCATGTATCGCGTTGAAATCTCTTAAGAATGTTGGTGGAGCCAGGGAGGATCGAACTCCCGACCTCTTGAATGCCATTCAAGCGCTCTCCCATCTGAGCTATGACCCCGTTCGGCGTTTCGGCGTTGCAGCCTCGTCCAACCTAGCGACGCTGGGCGCGTCGTGCGGCGGTGTTTAGGGGCAGTGGCGGGGGGGTGCAAGGGAAAAATGCAGTCCGACCACGCCCGAAATCACACTTCTTCTTCGTCGCCCGCGACTTCGGTCAGATCGTCCAGCGACACGTTGTCGTCGGCATCTTCTTCCAGCAGCTCATCGTCCAGTTCGGTGTCATCGGCAACACCGGGCGTGAGCAGTTCGTCATCGGTGTCCAGATCGTCCACCAGAACTTCATCGTCCTTCTCTGGCGCCACGCGGGCAATGACCGAGGCAGCCATCTTGCGACGCGCGCTTTCGATGTCGACGACTTCCCCGGTATAGGGGCTGACGATCGGCGATTTGTTCAGGTCGTAGAAGCGTTTGCCAGTGGTCGGGCAGGTGCGCTTCGTGCCCCATTCAAGCTTGGGCATGGTGATCCTTCAAGGCTGTTTGCCAGAGTGTTTCAAAGTAAGCCGCCCGCTTGCCACAGGTCGTGGTCACTGTCAAAGGCTTTTCTGCGCCCGCAGCAGCTGGCCGCCACCCCGCCCTACCCGTTGCCAAGGCGCAGAAGCCAGCTATTGTGTCGCCCCAGTTCAAGAGGCCCCATGCCCAACCTTCCCGGCCCTCCGCCTGTCGAGATCACCCTGCGCCGCTCGGCCCGGTCGCGGCGGTTTTCCCTGCGCGTCTCGCAGCTTGACGGCCGCGTCACCCTTTCGATGCCCCTGCGCGCCCGCGAAACCGACGCGATGGACTTCGCCCGCTCGCACGAATCCTGGCTGCGCGCCGCCCTTGCCCGCCGCCCGGCACTTGGTCTGGTGTCGATCGGCGACCAGATTCCGGTCGAGGGGCGCCTGCTTGCCCTGACCCCCGGATCCGGCCGCAGCCCAAGGGTCGAGGGCGAATCGTTGCTGCTTCCCGGCGATCCGGCCCGCGCCGGCGCGCGCAGCCTGGCCTTCCTGAAGACCCTTGCCCGCGACCGCCTTGCAGAGGCGTCCGACCACTATGCCGCCCAGATCGGCCGCAAGGTCAGCCGCATCACGCTGCGCGATACCCGCTCGCGCTGGGGCTCGTGCGCCCATGACGGCGCGCTGATGTATTCGTGGCGCCTGATCATGGCCCCGCCCGCTGTTCTGACCTATGTCGCCGCCCACGAGGTGGCCCATATGGTCGAAATGAACCACTCCGGCGCGTTCTGGTCCGTCGTCAGCGGGCTTTACCCTCACTGGCAGACCCAGCGAAAATGGCTGCACGCCCATGGCAAGGACCTGCATGCCTACCAATTCGCCTGACCCCGATTTCATGTGCTCATTGCTATCCTCGGGGGGTGAGCCGCAGGCGAAGGGGGTGGAAAACCCCCCTTCTATCCCCTTGACCCAGACGCCCCTCAATGCTTCCCTGACCCATGCCGATCATCCCGCGCCTCGCCGACCCCAACGCCCCCGCGCATGAGCGGCTTTACCGCACGCTCCGCCAGCAGGTCATGCATGGCGAGCTTCCCCCCGGCCAGCCGATCACCCTGCGCGGCCTTGCCACCCAGCACAATGTCTCGATGACCCCGGCCCGCGAAGCCGTCCGCCGCCTCGCCGCCGAGGGTGCGCTCACCATCTCCTCCTCCGGCCGCGTCTCGACCCCGGAACTGACGCCCGAACGCATCGAAGAGCTTGCCTCGATCCGCGCCCTGCTCGAGCCGGAAATGGCCTCCCGCGCCCTGCCCCGCGCCCATTTCGCCCTGATCGACCGCCTGACCGCCATCAACGCCCTCAATCAAGAGGCCGCGATGACCCACAACGCCGTGGCCTATGTCAGAACCAACCTCGAATTTCACCGCACCCTCTATTTGCGCGCCCAGGCCCCCGCGATGCTGGCGATCTGCGAGACGGTCTGGCTGCAACTTGGCCCCACCATGCGCGCGCTTTACGACAAGCTGAAACGCCGCGACACGCCCCAGCACCACCGGATGATCCTGGCGGCGCTGAGGGCCGGAGATGAGCCTGGGCTAAGGCTGGCCGTGCGGACCGATGTGACGCAGGGGCTAAGGCATCTGGCGGGGTGAGGGATTCAAATTCTGGTCGCTGGTAATTCGAGTCCGGTTATCCTGAAGGCCGGTTCGAAAGTAGGTCGGGGTTCACCCCGACGCTTTTGACCGAAGACCGCGCTGGACACTTGTGCAAAGTTCAAGTTACAATTCCCGCTAGGGCGCAGGCGGAGAGTTCTAAGATTAATCTAAACCAAAAGGAAGCCCAATGAGCCCTACCCCACATTGATTGGGCCATTCAAAGGCCTCCAATTTCATGCGTGTTTTTCCTGCAGCATCGGCGGTGCGCCATGAATGTCGCTATCGGTATAACCTGTCTATTCGTGCTCCTTTGGCTGGCAACTAAACTTGCGGAGCCTTGGAACAAGTATCATCTTGAGATAAT
>JANMCI010000170.1:0-7724 GCA_031361245.1 Rhodobacterales bacterium | reverse complement strand
CTCAAAATCCTTGTCAAATCCGGTGGCGATGGTCAGCAGCTTCAACCCCTCGACCGACTGCGCCATCAGATGCGCGCGCACTTGCGGCCAGCGCACATCGTCATTCGGCAACAGCTTGCGCCCCGAATCCTCGACATCCATCAGGTACACCACCGGCAGGTTGACCTGAGTGTCATAAACCGCCCAATGCAGCAGATAATGCCGCCGCTCGCCTACATCCGCGATCCACTGGGCATCCGGGTCATTCCGCGTCCAGAACAGCCCGCCACGCGCCAAAGCCTCGTAATACAGCCGCTGCGACATCGCGAATTGCAGATCGGTCGGCACCACCAGATCCTGCAAGATCCGCCGCACCATCTTGTCTTTCAATTCAGTGGCAGAGGCCATCCCCTCCAGATGCTTGCCCGCCTGCTGCGCATCGACGGCCATCACCATCAATTCCTGCGCAATCGGAAAGCCGCTTTCATGGCGGTCAAACACCAGCTTTGGCGCCCCCGCAGCCCGCCCGGTCATCAGACACTTGTCGGCAAGCGCGCCAAAAGTCGCCGCCAACCGCACCAGATACTTGCCCAACACCCGCGCCTCGGTCCGGTTCAGCCGCCCGTCATTCTCGACCTCCGAGGTGACCCGCTGCATCAGTCCAGTGATGCGGGCGAACTTGGCAAAGTAGCGCCGCACGACCAGCGTATCGTCCAATTCGGCATGGTCATCGACCAAAGCCTCTTTGACTGTGTCGCTCACCTATTCCCCATACGCATTCTTGTCGTGCTTCTCGACAATCGCCGCAAACCGCCGCGCAAACCGCTCATCCGCCTTGGCCTTCTGCTCCAGCACTTGGCGGGCAAAGACCATATGCCCCTCATGCGCCTCCAGCATTTCGGCCATCTTGTCGTTGGTGGCGGCCCCAATCGCGGCCATCGCCACCTGAGCCTCTTGGTCGGTCTTCACGCCGATCTCGTTGATCTTGTGCGCCACTTCCTGCTGCTGCGCAGTCTTCAGCGACGCTGACAGCGCGTCATACAACACCACCCGCTGACGCGTATCCGTCTGCAACTTGTTGATCAGCACCAACTGGGTCGCCGCCTGATTCTGCAACGAATCCACCCAAGTCTTGCCTTTTTCAATGTACCGCTCAAGCGTCTGGCTTTTGGCCAGTTGCACCTGTTCGTCCTGCACCAAGGCGTTATAGGTTGTGTTAAGCGCGGCAAGGTCGGTTTCCAGCTTGGTCCTGGCGGCGGCGTCCTGCTCGACGGCGATCTTGTTCTCGAGTTCGATAATCTTGGGGCCCATCGCCGAGATCTGGGCACGGACGGATTCCAGCGCCCCGACGGTTGTCTCTCGGTCGGTCAGGGTCTCGCCCAAGTTCACCTCGACCTTGGTCTTCTGCTCGTTCAGCATGTTCAACTGGCCCTGCAAGAGCCGCACGATGACGTCGGATTTGGAAATCAGATCCTGCAGCTTGTCGTCAATCGTCGCAGACCGCATCCGCTCTTGCCGCATCGATTCCGACTTGGCGGTCGAGAAGATGCCGATGAAGCTTTCCATGCCGGTCTTGGACCGCATCTCGGCGAATTCCTGGGAAAATCCAGCGGTTACGTCATCCAGCCCCATGATGAGTTCGGCGATATTCGCGTTCATCAGATCGGTATGGGTACGCACGTCTTCCAGCGTGGCATTCTCGACATCGAATTCCGTGTCGGTGCCAAGCTTGGTCCGGGCGGCCTCGATTCGGGCTGTTATGTTGGAAATCTTGGCCTGCGCGGCGGCCACCTGATTCTGGCTTGCTTTGATCTGAGCGTCGAAATCGGCCATCTAGCCCTCCGTTGGAACAACCTGAAGTCAGATAGGTATGTACATCACAATTACATCCCATCGCCTGGGAAAAATCGGCCGGGTCCTGTTGACGGTCTTCACAGGGCGATGGTTCATCTTTGCAGAAATGCCGCAGCAGAGCAAAGGGCTGAATGGGCCTCGCCGTCAGACCGGGATATTGTCAATCAGCCGCACGCCACCGACCCAGGCAGCGGCCAGCATGCGCAGCGGGCGGTCCGGCCCTTGGGGCGGGCCAAGCGTCGCGGCATTGCGCAGTTCGATGTATTCGACACTGTCAAAGCCGGCTTTCAGTACGCTGACCCGGCCATCGGCCAGGGCCTGCACCGGGTCGCCGCCGGCACGGATTGCTGCTGCGCTGCGGGTCATGGACGCGTACAGCGCGGGCGCGGTCCGGCGGGCGACGGGGTCAAGCCGGGCATTGCGTGACGACATTGCAAGGCCGTCCCCCTCTCGCACCGTCTCGCAGCCGACAACCCACACCGGCAGGTTCAGATCGCGTACAAGCCGGTTGACGACGCGCAGCTGTTGCCAGTCTTTCTGACCGAAGTACGCGCGGTCTGCGAGTGTCATGCCGAACAGTTTGGTGACCACCGTTGCCACCCCGTCAAAATGGCCGGGCCGCAACGCGCCCTCCAAAGGCTCGGCCACGCCGGACAACGAGACGGTGGTGACAAATCCGGGTGGATAAACCTCTTCCGCCAGGGGCGCGAAGATGGCTTCGACGCCAACCGTGGCCAGCAGGGCGCCGTCGGCCTGTTCGGTGCGGGGATATTTCTTGAGGTCATCGGGGTTGTTGAACTGCCTGGGGTTCACGAAAATGGTCACGATCACCCGGTCGCATTCAGCCTTTGCGGCGCGTACGAGGCTCAGATGCCCGTCATGCAGGGCCCCCATGGTGGGCACGACGCCGACGATCTCGCCCGCAGCCTTCCAACCACGTGCGGCCAAACGCATGTCGGCCACGGTCCGGATGACCGGCGTCAAGATTTGGAGCCTTTGGGCGCCTCATCCGCGAAGCCGTGCTCGGGGCCGGGAAAGCGGCGGGCGCGGACATCGGCGGCGTAGGCGGCGATGGCCTCGGCCGCCGTTTGGCCCAGTTCGGCATAGCGGCGCACGAACTTGGGGCAGAAGTCGGTAAACATGCCCAGCATGTCATCGACCACCAGCACCTGACCGTCACACTGCACCCCGGCACCGATGCCGATGGTCGGGATGGCGAGGCATTGGGTGACGCGGGCCGAGAGGCCGACCGGAACCTTTTCCAGCACGACCGCGAAGGCCCCTGCCGCCTCGACCGCGACGGCGTCGGCCATGACGGTTTCCGCCTCGCCTTCGCGGCCCACGACCTTGTAGCCGCCAAGGGTGTTCACCGACTGCGGCGTCAGACCGATATGGGCCATCACGGGCACGCCACGGCGGCTCAGGAAGGCAATCGTTTCGGCCATATGCGCGCCGCCTTCCAGCTTGACCGCCGGGGCGCCGGTTTCCACCATCAGACGGGCAGCGTTGCGATAGGCTTGTTCGGGGCTTTCCTCATACGAGCCAAAGGGCATGTCCACCACCGGCATCGCCCGGGTCAGGCCGCGCACGACGGCGCGGCCGTGGAGGATCATCATCTCCATCGTCACCCCAAGGGTCGAGGGCAGTCCGTGCAGCACCATGCCCACCGAATCCCCCACCAGCGCCACGTCGCAATGGCCGTCCACCAGACGGGCCATGGGGGTCGTGTAGGCCGTCAGCACGACCAAGGGGATCTGGCCCTTGCGGGCGCGGATATCGGGGGGCAGCACGGGGCGCAGGGGAGAGGTGGCGCTCATCAGGGGCTCCGGAAGGGCGGGGCGGTTGGCTGGGTTATAGGGTCATATGGTTGCGGCTGCGACAAGAAACTTGCAGGGCGGGGCGGCATGACTAGAGCGGGATGGGTTTTCATGGACCCAAAGCACGGATTGGAAAACGCGTTCGAGCGCAGGCGAGAGGCAGCGATTTCCGATTCCATGCAAACCCATCCCGCTTTAGATTGCTGGGCTGACAGGGAGGATGCGATGGACGCGTTGCAAAGGGTAAACCGGGAGGGAGTCACGCCGCAGGTCTCCCGGCCCGATCCGGCGAAGGTTGTGGCGGGCGATCCGGTCCATACGGTGTGGAGTGTGGAGGAGCGCGGGTCGCTTTACGCCGGGATGTGGTCCTCGACCGTGGGGACGTGGCGCTGTGACTATGCGGAATGGGAATATCTCCACATTCTGGAGGGTGTGTCGGTCCTGACGGATGAGGCCGGGCGGGCCACGACCCTGAAGGCCGGGGACAGCTTTGTGATCCGGCCCGGCTTTCGCGGCACCTGGGAGGTGGTGGAGCCGACACTGAAGGACTATGTAATCTTGGAGTGACGGCGCAACGTCGCTTTTGACGACATCTAATTTAATACATTACAATCAATGGCTTATTGGTTTCCATTAACCCCGTGGAAAGGATGTTGCGAAGCATTCGCAGGGCATTGCGGGGCATCTGATCCTGATCGGGCAAGAAAGGTGCGCAATGAATGCGCACCCTACGATGGCCGGCTGCGTTCAGCCGCCAGCCTGGCGCCGGGCGGCCTCGTCCGCCGCACGGGCTGCGGCGTCATAGGCGGCCAGTTCGGGGTTTTGCGCCTCAAGCTCGGCAATCCGCGCCTCGTCCCTGATCTTTTGCTCGCGGTTTTCCGGCGTGTCGAGCACGGCACGGCCATAGGCGTCGTCCATGTAGATGCCTTCGAGCTCGATGCTTTCCTCCAGCGAGCGCACCTTGACCGGGGTGCCGGTGTCCACGCGGTTGAACAGGTCGATGGCGTCCTGATTGAACAGACGGATGCAGCCCGCCGAGGTCGCGTGGCCGATCGAGGCGTTCTCGATGGTGCCGTGGATGCGGAAGCGGGTGTCGCGGCCACCGCGGTAGATATAGAGCGCCCGCGCGCCAAGCGGGTTGTCGAGCCCGCCGGACAGGCCACCGGCATATTCGGCGTAAAGGTCGGGACGGGACCGCACCATGTTGGACGTGGGCGTCCACGACGGCCATTCCTCTTTACGACCGATCGAGCCGGTTCCGCGGAAGGACAGCCCTTCGCGTCCGACGGCAATGGCGTAACGCATGGCCGTGCCACCCTCTTGCACCAGATAGAGGCGGCGGGCGAAGGTGTCGACGACGATGGTGCCGGGCTCGTCGGGGCCGTTGTAGGACACTTCGGCCTTGGCGGCGCCTTCATAGAACAGATGCGGCTCGACGGCGGGGATCAGAAATCCGCCGTCTTGCACGGCCTCATAGCCAGCCGGGGCCGGGCCCAGCGACGGTGCGTCCGAGTTGCTGTGCGGTGTGCCGCAGGCGGCAAGCAAAGCAAGCACGGCCATGGCGAAGACATGCGAGAGTAATCTGGTCACAATCAGGCCCCGGTCAGCGGAAAGACAAGAGGCACCAAGACCAAGACCGGGCCTTCGTCAACCCCTTGCACGACAAAGTGTGGCTTTTGCGACCCATATTGCCGACGATCGGGCGCAGATCAGAGGTGACGCGGCCCCGCCAGACCGACCGGGTCGCAGGCACAGCTGCCAGAGCGGCACGCCTGCGGGCCAAAGCCTGTCAGGTTTGGATGCAATCGAAAATCGCTGCCACGTGCATTCGCTGGAGCGGGTTTTGCGACAGAGAAGCTTCAATCAACACCACGCGCGCCCTACTCCAGCACGCGCGCTTCGCTGACCAGCATGATCGGGATGCCGTCCCGGATGGGATAGGCGAGCCGGCCAAGGTCCGAGATCAGCTCTTGCCGTTCGGCATCATAGCGCAACGTCCCTTGGGTGCGGGGGCAGACCAGAGCCTCGAGCATGCGGCGGTCGAGATCCGCATTGGGCGGGGGGGATGTCACGGTCAGGGCGGTGGTCATTGGCGCGTCTCCTCGCCCGAAGAGCCGCGTTGCAGGGCAAAGGCGATCAGGGTTTCAAGGCTTTTGCGGCGGGCCGGCAGCGTCACAGCCTCGAGCAGCGCCTGCTTTTCCTCGGGGTCGAAGGGGCAGAGCATGGACAGCACGTTGACCAGCATCTCGTCATCGGCGTCTTTCAGGTTCGACCAGTCCGTGCCCATCTTGTGCGCCTGAAGATACCGCGCGAGGTCCTTGAGAAACACCCGGCGGTTAAAGTCGGGGTCGGGCTCGGGCGGGTCGAGATCGGCAAGGAAGGGGGCAAAGTCGATGCGGGCGCGGCGGTAAGGCACAAAGCCCGGAACCTCGGCGATCAGGGTAAAGCGGGCGATGCCGGTGAGCGTGATCATGTAGCGGCCATCCTCCAGCTCGGAAAACGAACTGAGGCGCCCCGCACAGCCGACCTGCGCCAAGGGCGGGTTGGTGCCGTCGCCGCGCGGCTGGATCATGCCGATCAGCCGACGTTCGCTTTTCAGGCAATCCTCGATCATCGCCAGATAGCGCGGCTCGAAGATGTGCAGGGGCAGGCGGGCACGGGGCAGCAGGACGGCCCCCGACAAGGGGAACAGCGGCAAGGTCTCGGGCAAGTCGGCAGGATTGATCATGCCACGGAACCTAGCGCGATTTTCACGTCAGACAAAGATCATTGACGACAATCGGCGGCGACCGTTCAAGACCACGGGATCCTGCGGTTTGAGCGCCCCGAAAATCGTGAAAAGCTGGGTCTTGGCGGCGCCGTCGTTCCACGCGCGGTCCAGCTTGAAAAGATCGAGAAGGGTGTCGACGGCCTCGTCGATCTTGCCGGCGGCATGAAGCGCCGTGGCAAGGTCGAAACGGGCCTGACGGTCGGCGGGATCGCGGGCGACGGCGGCGCGCAGCTGATCCTCGGGGCCGGCATTGGCGGCCTGACGCGCCAGATCGATCTGGGCTTTCGCGGCCGTCACCTCGGTGCTGCCCGCAATCTTGGCCGGGGCGGCGTCGGCCAGGGCCTGCGCGCGGTCCAGATCGTCAATCGCTAGGTGGGTGCGGATCAGACCGCCATAGGCGGCGGCGTTCTCGGGCTCTTCGGCCAGAATGGCGGCGAAGGTTTCGGCGGCATCGGCGGCGGCGCCTTCGGCCAGCATCTCTTCGGCAGCGGCAAGGGCATCGGCCAGACCGTTGTCGACGCCGCCAAGCTCGGCCAGCTTGTCGATGAATTTCTTGATCTCGGAGCCGGGAACAGCGCCCTGAAAGCCATCGACCGGCTGACCCTGCCAGAAGGCATAGACGGTGGGGATGGACTGGATGCGCAATTGCTGTGACAGGTTCGGCGCGCGGTCGACGTCGATCTTGACCAGCTTGACGCGGCCCTTGGCGGCGGTCACTGCGGCCTCAAGGGCGGGGGTCAGGGTCTTGCAGGGGCCGCACCACGGCGCCCAGAAATCGACGATGACCGGGACGGTTTTCGACGTCTCGATCACGTCTTTCATGAAGGTGGCTTCGGTGCCGTCCATGATCAGGTCGGCGGGGGACTGGGGCGTCGCAGGGGTTGGGTTGGCAATTCCGAACATCGCATCCTCGAAGGCTAGACCGAATTGCCCCCTATATGCGCGCGGGGCGGGAAAAGGCCAAGGGGGTGTGCTGCGATTCGGGTGAGGATAAGTGACAGAGAGTTCCGGCAGGCCGCGCACAAAGACCTTGGCAAATCGGCGTGATCCCCTAAAGACTACCGCCATGAAAATTGAACCGACCGATTTGCCCGATGTCATGCTGTTGACCCCTGCCCGTTTTGGCGATGACCGGGGCTGGTTCAGCGAAACCTTCAACGCGACACGGATGGCGGCCGCGGGGCTGGACATGGTGTGGGTGCAGGACAATCACTCGATGTCCGCCAAGGCCGGCACCCTGCGCGGCCTGCATTACCAATCGCCCCCCCATGCGCAGGACAAGCTGGTGCGCTGCTCGAAGGGGG